>CBDUTX010000037.1:0-11225 GCA_965370235.1 uncultured Desulfuromonadaceae bacterium
CGACCAATATAAGCTTTATTCTATGATATGGAAAAGATTTGTCTCTTCTCAATGTAAGGATTCAGAAGAAGAAGTCATCACTATAATATTTGATGGAAAGGGGGAATCCTCACTTAGAACTTCTTATTCAAAAACTGTATTTTCAGGATTTAAACAATTTGCAAAAGAAAATTATAAGAAGAAAAAAGATTCTCTAGAAGAAATAAGGGAAATTCAAGTAGACTTGAAGACCGGTGATAAATTTATTATTAAGAAATCAATACCAAAACAGCATTTTACTCAACCACCGGCAAGATATTCAGAAGCATCACTGATAAAAGAGATGGATATGCTCGGAATCGGGAGACCGAGCACTTATGCTCCGATTATTTCAATTATTCAGGTTAGAGGATATGTAAGAAAAGAAAACAGGGTATTGATAATCACAAAATTAGGTGATATTGTCTGTCAGTATTTACTGAGATCTTTTCCGGATGTATTTGATGTGGATTTTACTGTTTCTATGGAGAATAATCTTGATAAAATTGAACAGAATGAAAAGACAAAAATTGAAGTTCTCAATGAATTTTATAAACCTTTTAAAAGCAGATTGGAAACCGTAAGAAAATATCCTCTTCCTGTTGAGATACCTGAAGAAGAGAAAACATGCAGTATTTGCGGGAAGGAGATGGAGCTTAAAAAGAGTATTCATGGAATATTTTTGCTCTGTATAGATTTTCCCGACTGTCCGGGAAAGAGAGATCTTCTCAATGAAAATTCAAAACCTGTCCAGACCAATTTTAAATGTCCGAAATGCGGAAAAACTTTACTTGAAGTTCATGGAAGATATGGACGTTACCTCAGATGTTTTGATTACCCGAATTGTAAAACAACTACACCTTTCTACACCGGAGTTAGCTGTCCTTCTGAAAGCTGTGACGGGCAAATCGCTGAAAAATTAAGCTCAAAAGAAAGAATTTACTACAAATGTGATAAATGTGACTACATATTATGGAATAAACCTGTAAATAAACAATGTCCATCTTGTAAATTTCCAATTTTGATTGAAAGAAAGACAAAAAAGAAATCATATTTACAATGTCCTGAATGTAAAGAAAAAACAGAGTTAAAGGAGACAGAAGATAAGTGAAATGGAATAACTATCCTGTTGTCCTTGAAATACATACAGAAGTATGGTTTGAAAAATTAAAAAGGAAGTATAATAGAAATGTCAGTTTTATGGATGTTCCTGATGAAGAAATAAATAAACTGAAAAATTTAAATATTGATGCTATCTGGTTCATGGGTATTTGGAAAAAGAGTGACAGATCAAAGGATATTGCACAGAGGACTCCTTATTTATTGGATTTTGGAAAAAAATATTTTACGGACTTCAATTCATCTGATGACATCATTGCCTCGGCATATTCTGTCGCTGAGTATAAGATTGGTGATAATTTTGGGGGGAATAATTCTTTTTTAACTTTTAGAGAAAAAATAAAACCTGTAAATATAATACTCGATTTTGTCCCAAATCATACATCAACAGATCATAGATGGGTAAGTGAAAAACCGGAATTATATGTTCAATTGGATTTTCATACACTTGAAAGAAACACTTCATTTTTGATCGATAATCATGTAATTGCAATGGGAAAGGATCCTAATTTTTCTCCATGGACAGATACTGCTCAACTCGATTATTCAAAAAGAGAAACAAGAGAAAATATGATTTCAGTTCTCAAGGAAATTTCAACTCTTTGTGATGGAGTGAGATGTGATATGGCAATGCTTGTAACAAATTCAGTATTTTCAAGAACATGGTCAAAGCACATAGAATGTGAAGAAGAATTTTGGGTTAAAGCTATTGAAGAAGTGAAGAGCTACAATGAAAATTTCATTTTTATAGCTGAGGTATATTGGGATTTTGAATGGGAACTCCAACAACAAGGTTTTGACTATACTTATGACAAAACACTATACGATAGGTTAAAAAACAGAAACAATCAGGGTGTTTATGGACATTTGCATGCTGAAAAAGTGTATTATCAGCACCTTGTCAGATTTCTAGAAAATCATGATGAAGAAAGAGCTTCAAGTATTTGGATGAATGGATCTCTTTTCACTTCTGCAGCCTTAACTTTGTTGCTGCCCGGGATGAAACTTATCTATGAAGGACAGATGAAAGGCGAAAAAATACAATATCCTATTCAATTCAAACGTTGGGTTGATAAACCTTTAGATGAAAATACATATAATTTTTATAAAAATTTACTTAAAATTATAAAAAAGGAAATTTTTCATAATGGTTCCTGGAGAATAATTTGTACTTATTCACATAATGAAAAGGATTTCTGTGGTGTTTTTGTTTATCATTGGAAATATATATCAGAAAATATTTTAATACTTATCAATAATACTGAGTTCGAGAAAAAAGGATATATTCCTCTCGATTTTTTACACTGGAAGGATTTAAAAATATGTTTTAGAGATATATTAAGTGATGATGTATTTGAAAGGGATGTGGATAATTTAAAAGAAACGGGATGGTTTTTTGATCTGGAACCATATGAGATCAGGATATATGAAATTCAGCCAAAAAGGAGTATATCATGACATATAGAAGAAAATTTGCTTTTACAAAATCAAAAGAAACTGAAAAAATTGATCCCCTCAATAGAATCAGAGATATTGGTAGAGTAAATTTTTCTTATTCAGGTAATTATATTTTGTATGCTTCCGGAGATCTTCATCTTTCTTCCTTTAAAAACAGTGAATTTTTTATTGCTGCAAGAGCTAAAGTGAATGTTAAAGGTAGAACCGGTAGAGTAAACATACAGGGTCTTATAAAAATTGTCATACCATCTCTGGATCAAACTGCTGAGGATATATTTTTTCCATGGTTGAATAAAAATTTTCAAGATAAAGAAATTTTAGAAGATAGAGAAGGAAGATGGTTAAAAAAATGGACTGATGCAATTTCTACTTTTGACAATCCTGAAAACAAAACAATCAAGAAAATAAAAGTTGATTGGAAATTTATTGAAAAAAAAGAAAAAATAACTTTATCTCAAATAAAAATTTTAAAAGCGATTTATCAAGTTGGATGGAGTAAATACAATGGAAAGTTCTTACCTGTTAATTTAATTGCTGATAAAATAATAAAACTGAACACAAAAGTTCTTAAAAATGCTGTTTCTAAAAATCCTTTGCCATTTTTAATTCCATGTTACCATTTTATTAATAAAAATGGTAGTCTTTTGACTTCAAATGAAACCATCAGGGAACTTATTACAATTTCATAACAGTATTCTGCACTGGATATTGTATTTTACATATTTTTTTATTTATTCCTGCAGTACACCGGAACCAATTATTATTGAAAGCGAAGAAAATCACTGTCCTCTCAGTACGGCTTATTTTTCAGAGAAGACTGAATTCTTTGTTATAAACAACTGCAATATGTTCAATCCTGTTGCAGGTTCTTTTCTTATAGAAGATTCGGTTGCAGTAAACACTATACTGTCGAAATATGTAGAGGATTTTAATATTATCAAAGGAAATTCCTTTTTTCCCCCTGCTGACTCTTCTAAAAGCTATATTCTTTATACTTATATGTCAGAAGAAGATTCGCTTGTAAGTATGGATATTTTAAACGATCTGACATCATATTTGAATAATAAATATCTCATCAATGTTCATTATCAGCCATGTATTATGATCTCCCCGGGAAGATGTTTTTTTATGCCTTCATCATTACCTGAAAAAATCAGAAATATTCCAATATTTCTACTGGCAAACTGCAGAGATATTGTAAGAGAAAAAAGAGAACACTGGAAAGAACATAGAATTGAATGGGATGAAAATATATTTTGGCTTACTTCTTATAATTCAAATTCGATAGCAACTTCAATTTCCGAAGAAAAAATACCGCAGTCCTCAAATATAATCATTTCTCCTTTAACATTCGAAGAAATACTATCTAAAATCATCCCAAGTAGGTATAGCTATGGAAGATACATTGTTCTTATAATAGGATGGGATTTAATGGAGAAACTTGGATATTGAATTGTTTTTATTAAGCTTGACAGAAAAAAAGTTTTTGATACAATTCCAATTGACAAAATTCAGAATATGATGCGGGAGTAGCTCAGCTGGTAGAGCGCCACCTTGCCAAGGTGGATGTCGCGGGTTCGAATCCCGTCTCCCGCTGATATCTTTGACGGCGGCGTAGCCAAGTGGTAAGGCGTCGGTCTGCAAAACCGCTATTCTCCGGTTCGAGTCCGGACGCCGCCTATGCCGGGATGGCGAAATTGGTATACGCAGCGGACTTAAAATCCGCCGGCTTTTGCCCTGTGGGTTCGAGTCCCACTCCCGGCATTTTTATAAATGAAATATAGATTAAATATATACCTTTTGACCTTCTCTTTTATTTACAAGCAGGCTGTATATGGACAGAGTGTATAAAGTAGTAGAGGAATTAGAAGATGAAATTATCTCATGGAGACGTCACTTTCATAAATATCCCGAATTATCATGGAAGGAGTATGAGACATCAAAATTTATAGCTGAACAGCTGAGGTCATGGGGATATGAAGTAAAGGATGATTTTTGCGATACAGCAGTTTTAGCGAGAAAGGGGAAGAATACCGGCAAAGTTATATTATTCAGAGCTGATATGGACGCACTATCGTTAAATGAAGAAAATGATATTCCGTACAAATCTCAAAACAGAGGAATAATGCATGCCTGTGCGCATGATGGTCATATGGCAATGTTGCTTGGATTGGCTAAATTACTTTCAACTGTCAATCCTGAATTAAATGGAAGTGTGCTGTTATGTTTCCAACCCGCGGAAGAAGGAGGTGCAGGAGGAGAGAAATTGATTCAAAGCGGTATTATGGAGACATTTAAAGTAAGTGAAGTATATTCAATACACATTTACACCGGTGTTAATTTTGGAATATTTATCTGTCCGGACAGAGAATTTCTTGCTTCAGCAGATGAATTTAAAATTAATATTATCGGAAAGGGAACTCATGGGGCATTACCTCACAAGGGGAATGATCCCATTGTTGCAGGAGCAAGTTTAATTTTAAATCTTCAATCGGTTATAAGCAGAAATATGAATCCTTTAAGCGGTGGAGTACTTACAGTTGGAAAATTTTCATCAGGCAGTGCATTTAATATTATACCTGAAACTGCTGAGATCATGGGAACATTTAGAGCATTTACAAAAGAGGATAGGAACAAAATCTTATCGAGAATAAAAAAAATTAACAGAGGAACTTCAGAAGTTTTCGATGTGGAGACAGAACTTAAAATTTTCGCAAGTTATCCTCCTACTGTTAACCATAGTGAACAGGCAGAGGATTTTAGAGAAGCAGCTGGTTTCGTATGCAGTACCGATCATATAATTAAAAATCTAAAGATCCCGGTTGCCGAGGATTTTTCTTTTTATCTGAATAAATTTCCGGGAGCAATGGCGTTTCTTGGTGCATGTATAGAAGGCAGAACAGAATACCCTCATCATTCACCATATTTCAATTTTGATGAAAAAATTCTTATTACAGGAGTAAAGATTTTTTGGAATCTTCTTAAAAACAAATTGATGTTAAGTTGAGAATGGTTTTATAGTAAGATATTTATAATGTTGAAAATAAACAACTTTTTTCTCTGTAAATATTATATTAGTGAATAATAACAATTCAATAGTCAGGCATGTTAGTTTAATTTTTGAACACATGGATTTAGAAGATATGGTTTTCTTCTATTTTCCATTATTCCTTTTTTCTTTAAGTCTGTCTTTCGGTACTTCCTTTCTTGCAAGTTCTCTGGGATTTTTTTCATTGATCCTCTTATCATTAACAAGTCATAAAAAATATTTTATTTTAATTTTGACAATATTTCCTCTGATCTCACCTTATACAAATATTTTATTGTTAATTGCACTTTTAATGATGACAATCTATTTCAAATCTGAAAAAAGATATAAAGTTTTTCTATTTTTATTCTGTTTTCTCTTTTTTAAATACTTCTATCTATACATTTTCTTACCAGCTGATAATTCAAATTTTCATTTTTTACTGAACAATATTCTTATAATTTTATTTTCCTTTTCTTTTCCTCTAAGCAGGCAAATCAGAAGAGAGAGAATATATTATATTCTTTTGTTCTCTTTTTTTCTTCTTACAATAGGTTTAAGTCCATTTACTGCAGGTAGTTTAATGTTCTGATTGTTTTTGCTAACTCTGTATTTACAAAAAAGATTTGAGAAAATTTTTGTTATAATTGCTTCTATAATCATTGTGTTATCGATGATTTTCAAATTTATTCCACACAATAGAGAAGAGAATGAAACACTGTTATTTATAGAAAAAAATATTCTTAATCGCTATAATTCAATTTACTCGGTACCGGCTGATATAATTAAAAAAAGTTACAGAACACTGCCCTGTTTTTTCAGAACACTCGGCTGGGAAGTTCATATTAAAAACAACCTGAATGAAATATACAAACATACATCTGTCTGTCTTTCAGGAGATATTACCCTCTCGGGAGAGGAAATGTCTGAACTTGAAAAGTGGGTGATGTCGGGAGGTAAATTATTTCTCTTTGTCAATCCAGATGAAGAAAATTATATTTTATTACAATTATCTTTTAAAAGACTTGATTTAAAAATGTTGGAAGTTGATAGTGTAGCGTTTTTATTTCTATCACCTGAAAAATTCAATGAATTTATTTTTAAGGATAGCAAACTGTGGTCAGTTAGTAATTCCTTTAAATATTATGTGTTCAATACATACGGAAAATTAATCAAACCTGTAATTTCACCTTCATCTATGAGCTCATCTATTTTAACCAGAAGATATTCTGAAATTAATTCATTTGCACAGAAAATTGATTTCGGGGAAGGGGAGATAGTATTTATTTCAAATCCGGAATCCTTTAATGTTGGAAATCTTTTTTATAGTCTAAAATTTCTATACTCTTTGTTCGATGATCTGGCAGAAGAAGAAATGAATATTATTCGGTCTTTTTTAAGTGTTTTCACAATATTTTTTGGTTTTTTAATTTTATTGAGATTTCGCAGAAGAATAATTTATCTCGGAGTTTTTGTTATTTTGCTGTTAAGTTTTATATTTTACTTAAAATATGAATTGAAAAGAATTGAATATGATTGCATTGCCCGAATTGTAACCGAGGATCATGTGTATGCGGACAGGTTGGCAATTGATCTGTCAAGATCCGGATTACTGCCATATATCTCCTCTGATAGAGATTTTGTTAAAGGGGAATGGCTCTGGATTTCCAGGGATATGTTTGAGATTGGGAGACACGGGAATTTTGATGGAGATATTGTTGTTTTTGACAGACAGAGAAACTTGAGTCTTAATTTTATTACAAAGACCATAAGAACTCGATAAAACTGTTTACACAATTAAAGGGAGGAATGAGTGGAGAGAACTTTTATCATCATAAAACCTAATTCGGTTCAAAGAGAGTTGATAGGAGATGTTATCTCAAGATTTGAAAAAAGAGGATTGAAAATATCAGCAATGAAGCTGACATTAATAGATAAAGTGACAGCTAAAAAACATTATTCAGAGCATGTCAGAAAAAAATTCTATCATCCTCTGATCAAATTTATTATATCCGGTCCTTCAGTTGTAATGATTTTGGAAGGGGAACAAGCAGTTGAAATTGTCAGACAGATGTGCGGTACAACAGATCCTCTTGAAGCAGACCCTGGAACCATAAGAGGAGATTATGGTATGAGTATCAGACAAAATATAATCCATGCTTCAGATTCTATAGAATCTGCTGAAAGGGAAATAAATCTTTTCTTTAAAAAAGAAGAGATTATCGACTATAAACTGGCAGCAAGACCCTGGATATAATTTTTTTTCTCATTTATCTTGTTTCTTATCCCGATAATTTATGGAAAGCGGATACTGTATTTTTAATACCTGAGAAAACATATCAGGTCAGATATTATCCAATTGTTGTCAATTCATTGATATTTGAAGATGTTTCAATCATTGATTCTGTGAACTGGGACTCTGGAATAATTTACTTCAATAAAGAACTAAATGACAGTTTAATTATTAAATACATCCCTCTTCAATCTTTTAGCAGTATCGACTATTTTCTTTATCAGCCTACGGAAGATACAGTTTTTGAAACCTCGGGAGATATCTCTGTAGAAAGCTATCAGGGTCTCGATGAAATTTACATAAATGGTGAACAGGCTTTTGGGATGAATTGGGATCAAACAGGTAAAACTGAAATTGAGCAGGAAATATTATTGAATTTTTATGGGCATATTGCAGGGAACTGGGGATTTCAGGGAAGTATCAAAGGAGGTAGAGATGATATTCCAATACCACTAACTGAATTGGACAGGATGTACCTGCAGTTATATTCGGATTTTGTAAAAGCAAGTGTGGGAGACATCCAATTAGAGGAAAAAATGAATGAAGCCGGTGATTTTAAACAGGATATTCTCGGTGTCGATTTGGAAGTTAATATTGATTCTTTCTTATTCAAAGGATCTTATGGAGAAAATAAATCAGAGAATATGACAGTAATTCTCGATATTCATTTTGGATATCAGGGTCCTTATAAACTTCTACATGATTACGAGAGATTTTCAATTATCCCAGGATCAGAAAGTGTTTATTTAAATGGAAAACAACTCGATGAGGAAGATTACTCTCTTATCACATCGGAAGGTTTTCTGACTTTTTCACCCGATATTTCATTAGAGGATGATGATAAGGTTATAGTTTACTTCAAGATCTCAGGAACTGACTACAGGAGGTATACAAGACGAACTGGTTTATTCTGGTCAAATAACTTCTTTGGTTTTAGATTTTCTGACTTCGGTTTAAAAGATGTAAAAGATGCTCCTCTGAATTTTTCTCTAAATGAGGTAACGAGAGAGATATTGCAATACATAGGAGACAGTACCGGGAATGCATGGGTGGATGGAGGGCAATTAGTCGGAGAGGATAAGGGATATTATGATAAAGTTGACAGTATTTATATATACAGAGGATATAACAGTGGAAATTATAATGTCAAATTTTCAAGAGTTGATTCAATACATGGGGATTATGTTTATGATTACTCCATAGCAGGGTATAGATTTGTAGGAGAAGGTCTGGGAAATTATCTTGCAGCTGTATCGGTAACTCCTCCGGTTGCTAAAGAAGCAGACATGATTGAAATTTATTTTGACAGTTTTGATCTGTCAGTAATTGTAAATCTACTCAGGACAAATTCTGATTTAAATCTTTTCTCTTCGGTAGATGATTTTAACAATATTGGTTATGCCGGAGATATTTTTGTAACTTATGAAAAAGATTTTTTACACTTGAATTTACAGACCGGAGCAACTGATAATAATTTCAGATCACTAACTTCTAACGGTTATGGTTTGTTCCTTGAAGAATTTTCATCATATGTAAAAAATGATTGTAGATATGGGATTTTTAACATCGCAGTTTTCCCGTTTGATTTTTTATATCTCAGAGGAGATTTACAGAAACTTGACAATCCTGATGATGACAAAATAAATATTGGTAGTTTTTTTGAGGTTAAAATAAGTAAATTAACAGCAAATTTTGGATTTCAATTTTTCTCTACGGATTCAATAATTCAAACTGATTCAACATTTTCTAAAATGGAATTAAATTATTCTGCATCATTATCATATTCATTTGGATTCCTCGATCCCTTTGTTTCTTTTAAAGTCACTGAAAAAAGTGATTCGTTTGATTTTAAAATTTATAGAACTTATGTAAGATTGCCAGTATTTTTTAAAAATAATTCATCTTTTTCCATTTTTGGAAATTATGAAAAACAGATCATTGATCTTCAGGAAGACTGGCAAAATTACCTGACAAGCAGCGAGATCGGATTTCAGTACAGTTATCTGACAAGGAAAAGGAATATCTCGTTATATATTTCAAAAAAGATATATAACCCGGCTTCTGTCAATCCTATGCTCTATCAGTCGTTTTATCTTGGAAAATTTAAAATGAATATTCTTCGGAATGGACACAGTTTTATTAATACTGAATATGAGTTGAACAGAGAACTCCATATTTATAGAAGACCAATTTATATAGAAGTAAAAGAAGGGGAAGGTGATTTTGGATATGACAGCTTAACGAGTAGTTATTATCCTGATATTCATGGTAATTACATAAGAAGATGGGAACAGACAGGAGATGGAGAACCTGTGACGAATGTAAAATTTAATTTTTCTTTTTACCCAAAATTTTCTAAATTTGGTCTTGATTTATTTCTTGGTGCAGAAGAAGTATCGAAATCAAAGGATATATTTTCACTTATGTATTTCAGTCCTGAAATTTCATTTAATAAAGAAAATACCATCGATGCTCTGAGACTTTTCAAAATCAGACTTTTTTACAGGAATGATCTAATGAAAATGTATTCAGGTTTTAATTGGGATAAAAAAATGACTACAGATATTGATCAAAATAGATATAGGAGAAAATACAGAATTTACACAGGTTTTGAAAATGAAGAGGAAAACCATTTTGATATCAAATTTCATTATGAGAATATTAATACCCGGCAGGTATCAACAGAAGAAGGAGCATCTCAGGAAAGTTATTCTATTTTTCTTTTATATGGAAGAAAGATAGGTTCCTTTGAGCCTTTTATCAGTTCAAAGTATGAAATTGACTTCTATGATAATTACATAGGATATCAATTTTCAGATCCATTCAGTCAAAAAGCTCTCGATATTTCTCCGGGCTTAATATATGAAAGTAAGTTGAGATTAAATATCAATTTTGGACTTACTTTTGTAGAATATTCCATAGAAAATATACCTGCTGAGTTGAAAGCAAATTCTTATCCCGGGTATAATTATCACTGGATGATCAGATCAAGTTATTATTTCAATAAAAATGTAAATTTTATGTTTTCATACATCGGGGAGAAAAATCCGGACAAAAAAGCTTATCAGGAATTATCAACAGGAGTCAGGGTTCTTTTCTGAAGTCCATTCCCGTCAGAAAATATAATCACGACGAAGTTATAACTAAGTCGGACCACAGAGAAATCACAGAGGAAGACAGAGTACACTTGCCTGCGGCAGGCAGAGCCCATCCCCAGCCCTTCCGAAGAGAAGAGTTTTTGCCACAGAAAAACACGGAGTATTTCAAGTATCAGATTATTAATTTGATATATTTGAATAAATTCAAAAT
>CBDUTX010000038.1:0-11046 GCA_965370235.1 uncultured Desulfuromonadaceae bacterium
AAAACAATATATGTAGGGACAGGTCGGGACCTGTCCGAGAACGAAGTTTTGGCAAAGTCGGATAATATGAATGATAAAATATAACTTGTAAAAGAATATGGAATTGATAAGATTTTTATACAGTGATGAAACTAAAAAAAGAATTGAATTTAATCGATGTCTTCTGTATTGCATCAGGAGCAATGATAAGTTCGGGTCTTTTTATTTTACCTGCAATAGCATATTCAATAACAGGTCCTTCGGTTTTTATAGCATATTTAATAGCTGCTATTTTAGTAGTTCCTGCAATGCTGAGTAAAGCAGAGCTCTCAACAGCAATGCCAAAAGCAGGTGGCGCCTATTTTTTCGTTAACAGAAGCATGGGTGCAGGTTTTGGAACATTAGCAGGTATCTCTGCATGGTTTTCCCTCGGTTTAAAAACTGCTTTTGCCCTTATCGGAATAGGTGCATTTTCAATACTTGTTTTTCCCGGAATATCTTTATTTCAGATAAAATTAATATCTGTTGTAGCATGTGTGTTTTTTACTATAACAAATATTATAAGTGTAAAACATACCGGAAAATTCCAGATTTTACTCGTATTCAGTCTGATTGCGATAATATTATTTTTTATTGTTAGAGGAATCCCTTCTGTGAATCTAGAAAACTTCAGACCCTTTATGAAGGGAAATATGAGATCACTTTTCGCAACTGCAGGTTTGATCTTTGTCTCCTACGGAGGTTTGACCAAAGTGGTCAGTGTTGCAGAAGAGGTTAAAAACCCTACAAGAAACCTTCCTCTCGGAATAATTTTATCTTTTATAATTATAACTTTATTGTACGCACTCGCTACATTTGTGATGGTTGGACTTCTCGGAGATAATGTTCTTGTCAATGGAAAACCTTCATTTACACCACTGTCCGATGCAGCGAGTGTTTTTGCAGGTAATTTTGGACTCATCCTCCTTGCAATTGGTGCTATTTTAGCTTTCCTGTCAACAGGCAATGCAGGTATCTTAGCAGCTTCAAGAGCCCCCATGGCAATGAGCAGAGATAACTTAATCCCTCAAACCTTCTCCAGAGTTAATTCAAGGTTCAAAACTCCTCATGTCTCAATTATTGTCACATCCGTATTTATGATACTTGCGATTATTTTTCTCGACCTCGAAATGCTTGCCAAAACAGCTTCCACTCTTAAAATTCTGCTTTTTGCTTCTGTAAACATAGCAGTTATCATTATGAGAGAAAGTGGTTTACAAAATTACAGACCTAAATTCAAATCTCCTCTTTATCCATGGATACAGATCGCCGGAGTAATTGGTTATGCTTTTCTGATTTTTGAAATGGGATTTATACCCCTTATGATTACATCGATCTTTCTTCTTTCCGGTCTGCTCTGGTACTGGCTCTATGGAAGAATAAGATCGAATAGAGAATCAGCCATGCTTCAAATTGTCAGAAAAATAACAGCAAAAGAGCTGAAATCTCAACCAGTAGAAGATGAACTCAGAGAGATAATACGAGAAAGAGATGATATATCAAAGGACAGGTTCGACAGACTAATTGAAAATTGCAAGATAATAGACATCCAACAGGAAATGAATTATAAAGAATTTTTTAAACTTATATCAGATGAAATTTCTTCCGATTTGAATATAAGTTCTGAAAATTTTTATTCCCAAATCCTTAAAAGAGAGAATGAGAGCACAACTGTTCTAACTCCATTTCTTGCAATCCCTCATATAATTGTTCAGGGATCAAATATTTTCAGTATTATAATGGTAAGATCGAAAAAGGGGATAAGCTTTACAGAATTGAACAGCAAGGTTCATGCGATTTTTGTTCTTGCCGGATCAAGAGATGAAAGACATTTCCACCTGACTTCACTTGCTGCTCTTGCTCAAATAGTTCAGAATCCTGATTTTGAAAAAAGATGGTTTTCTGCCAGAAACAGAGAAGCTCTAAGGGATATTATCCTGCTCGGAAGAAGAAATAGAACTATATAACAACAAATTATACAAATTAACACTAAACCCTCCCAACCCGGAAGAATAGAACACAGCCTTGTCCATCGAAGCTAAGAACGAAGTGAGCGCGAAGCTGGATGATAGGAGGACAGTCAACTTTTTCAAATGAAATATTTCAGACTTCGTCAGAAATGTGAGAAATACACAGATTAAGACAATGATTTTATGGGTTGGGCATTGTTCATTGTTAATTATTCATTGTCTTCCTGTGGTTAGAAATTCAATTTATTCTTTATTTTTTATATGTCAGTTATGCTATACTAATTAGAATTTTAACTTTGACTTTAAACAATGAATTCTTCTAAAGAAATAAGATGGTTTTTTCCAAAAACAATTAAAGAGGTAATTGGTATTCTCTCAACAGAGGGAGCAAAGATACACAGCGGAGGAACCGGTTTACTTCTATCTGAATTGAAGAACGTAAAAACATTGATTGATATTCAGAACCTCCCTCTTAATAACTTCAGTGTATCAGATGAAAACATAGAAATCGGAGCATTTCTGTCATTTTGTTCTATAATCGAGAATTTGAGAAATTTTGACAATGATTCGATTTTAATAAAATCTTTATCCTGTGCTGCTAACACTTCCTTACGAAATAGAATTACTCTTGGCGGAAGTATTGCTTTCTCTCCTCTCTGGTCAGATCTAATGGGACCATTATTTGTATTAGAACCTGAAATATATCTCGAAGGACCTGATAGTGGAGTTTATCAAATTTCTGAAATTAAAAAGAATAGAAGTATTTTCAACAACAATTTAATCACAAAAATACTCTATCCAAATGAAAAATGGAAATCTTTCTACTATCGAGAATCGAAAACTGAAGTGGACTTTGCAAGTTTTACAATATCAATAATTTTAAAGAAAAAAACAATAAACACTTTATCAGATATTAGAATTGCAATAACCGGAACAAAGAAAAAAATTGAAAGACTTTATAACTTTGAAAAGAAATTATCAGCCGGAATTATTACTTCTGAAAAAATTGATATTTTCCTTAAAGATGTAGATCTTGATTTTTCAAAAAAATCAACAGGAAGTTCAGAATATACAAAGGAAATCGCAAACATATATATAAAAAGAGGAATTGAAACTTTATTAGACCGGCAGAACAAAGGATAATAATATTGGAATGTAATTTTGTAATAAACGGTAAAAAGAGAACTCTTCAGTTCAAATCAAGCGATACATTGCTTACCATTCTCAGAAACAATGATTATACAGAAGTTAAGGAGGGAGGAAGAGAAGGGCTATGTGGTGCATGTATTGTACTTCTTAACGGAAAACTTGTAAATTCATGTCAGGTTTTAGCTGCTTCTGCAAAAGGAAAAAATATTATAACTGTTAAAGGTATAGGAACCATTCATTCTCCTCATCTGATTCAAAAAGCATTTGTTCAAGCCGGAGCTGTGCAATGTGGTTTCTGTACACCGGGAATGATATTAGCTACATATGATCTTCTTGAAAAAAATCCTGATCCAACAGAGCAAGAAATTAAAAAACATCTTGATGGCAATCTCTGCAGATGTACAGGATATATAAAAATTATCAATGCTGTTAAATTATCATCGGTTCTTCTCAAAGAAAATGAGGAGAAAGGAAAAGAATAAAATGAAGTCTGTCGGAAAAAATATTGATAAAGTTGACTCTCTTGCTCTTTCAACAGGTGAAACAAAATTTACCGATGATTTCCCTTTAACCAATCCCCTCCACTGTAAAATCCTTTATTCACCTCATTCTCACGCTGAAATAATAGATATAGATACATCAAGAGCCGAGACAATCAGCGGAGTTGTCGACATTCTTCATTACAAAAACACTCCTTCAAAGTTACATACAACAGCCGGGCAGGGTTATCCCGAACCATCTCCTTATGACACAGTATTATTTGATAATAAAGTAAGATTTACCGGTGACAGAGTAGCTCTTGTCGCAGCCGAAGACGAATATACGGCAATACAGGCAGTTAATGAAATTGATGTTCAATACAGGTTTATTGAAACGATTTTTGATCCTGAACATTCTATGAATAAAAATTCCCCCAGGCTACATGATTCTAAAAGACATGTTGTTATTCCAACAGAATATGATCCGGAGCTGAATATGGCTGCTGCTGTCGATATTTCCATAGGAGACGTGGAAAAAGGTTTTACAGAGTCAGATTTTATTACAGAACAGACATATTCCTCTCATTTTGCTTCACATTGTGCAATTGAACTTCATTCCGTAAAAGTTTACTTCGATTCAAGTGGAAGATTCATCGTAATCTCTTCAACTCAGGTTCCCTTCCATGCGAGAAGGATTATCAGCAAAGTACTCGACATTCCCGTAAAATCGATAAGAGTTATTAAGCCCCGCATTGGAGGAGGTTTTGGCGGAAAGCAGGAAGTATTCCTCGAGCCTCTTGCAGTGCTTGTCGCTAAAAGGAACAAAAGATCTGTAAGGCTTGTTCTGACAAGAAAAGAAGTTTTTATATCTTCAAGGACGAGACATCCAATGAGAATTAGAATCAAGACAGGTGTTAAAAAAGAGAGCTTTATAAATTCCCTTGAAATCGATGCTCTGATGAATACAGGTGCTTACGGGTCACATGCTCTTACTGTTCTCTCTAATACCGGATCAAAGGTTCTTCCCCTTTTCAATAAGATAGATAACATCAAATTCACCGGAAGGTCTGTCTATACAAATCTGCCGGTTGGAGGAGCTTACAGGGGATATGGAGCTACTCAGGGATATTTTGCATTCTGTCAGCATTTAGATGTTTTATCGAGAAAGATGAATGGTGATATTCTGAAAATTTTTAAATCTTTTCATATAAAAGAAGGAGAAACTTCACAGGTCTTCAAAGCTCTCGGTGAAGGTAAAGAAGGAGTTTCTCAGTACATCAAATCCTGTAAGCTCAGTAAATGTATCGATCTCGGTGCCCGGGAAATACAATGGTACGAAAAAAGAAATAAAAAAATCAAAGTAGGAAAGACAAAAGTAAAAGGTGTCGGAGTTTCAATTTCCATGCAGGGATCAGGTATTCCAAAAGTTGATATGGGAAGTGCATCGATGAAGATGAATGAAGATGGTTCATTTAATCTATTTGTCGGCGCAACAGACATCGGTACTGGTTCAGATACAATTTTAATTCAAATTGCTGCTGAAGTTCTCGACATTTCGACAGATAACATAATCATTCTATCCTCCGATACCGATCTGACTCCATTTGATGTAGGTGCTTATGCCTCATCAACAACATATATTTCGGGAAATGCAGTTAAAAAATGTGCTCTTAAGATAAAAGAGCAGATTCTGAAAGCCGGCAAAGAGATGATGAGTGGCACACTATGTTCAGTTGAAAACGGGAATGTTGTTGCACAAGACGGTAAAACATCCGTATCCTTTGAAGAAATTGCTTACCACACATTATATTTAGCAAATCAATTTCAAATTCAAGCATCTGCTTCTCATTTTGCCCTTGAATCACCCCCTCCTTTTATTGCACAATTTGCAGAAGTTGATATAGATATACATACAGGAAAAATACACCTTGTTAAATTTGTTTCTGCCGTTGACTGCGGAAGAGCTATTAACCCACATCTTGCCGAGGGTCAGGTTGAAGGAGCTGTAATAAATGGCTTAAGTTATGCTCTTTGTGAAAAATATATTTTTGATGAAAATGGAAAAATGAAAAACCCATCTTTCAAAAATTATAAAATTTTCTCCACTTTAGACATTCCTGAAATTAAAACGATAATAGTCGACTCTGAAGAAGAAACAGGACCGTTTGGCGCAAAATCCATTGGTGAAATAGCAATCAACGGACCAATGCCCTCTGTTGCAAATGCTGTATATGATGCTGTTGGTGTAAGAATATTCAACTCACCAATAACTGCTGAAAAAATATTTAATAAGATGAAAGAAAAAAAATGATAATTAAAAACGGATTGGTATATTTAAAAAGAGTTAAAGACCTTGTTAAAATAGATCTAAGGATAAAAGCTTCTATGATCGTCGAAATCGGTTCTTCTTTGGAAAATGATAAAGACATAATCGATGCTGAAGGACAAATTGTACTGCCGGGAGTAATCGATCCCCATGTTCATTTTAATGATCCCGGTCATACCAAAAGAGAAGATTTTTACACAGGTACATGCGCAGCAGCAGCAGGAGGAGTTACTACTGTAATCGACATGCCATGTACTTCAAATCCACCTGTCACAAATTTAAAAAACCTTTTTCTAAAACTCGATATAATTGAAAAAAAAGCTATAGTAGATTTCGGTCTTTTCGGAGGAGTTTCCGGGGAGTCCTTCAAAGATAATTTGTCAAAAAACATGAAAGAGCTTTCAAAACATGTACTCGGCTTAAAAACATATTTTATTTCATCAACAAAAAACTTCAGTAGTATTAATCACTATCAGTTTCAAAAAGTCCTTGAAAAATCAATTGATTATTCAATTCCCGTTTTACTCCATGCTGAAGACCTTAGCTACATCGAAGAAGCGGAAAAAGATTTTATATCGGGAAAAGGAAGTTATGATTACTACATGTCCCGTCCGGAAATAGCTGAAATAATAGCTATTTCTGCTGCTTTGAGTATAGTCAATTCAACAGGAGGAGATCTTCATATTGTTCATGTTTCAACATCAGAAGGAGTCAGACTTCTTATGAACTCTGCTGCAACATGTGAAACAGCTCCTCACTATCTTGCTTTCAATCTTGCTGATTTTAAAAGAATCAGATCACCTCTGAAAGTCTCTCCCTGTATTAAAACAAAGGAAAACCAGGATATGTTGTGGAAACTTCTTTCAGGAGGGGCAATTACTTTTGTTGCTTCCGATCACGCTCCCTGCCCTGAAAAAATGAAAAACACTGACTCTATCTGGACTGATTATTCCGGTATTTCCGGAATTGAAACATCTCTTCTCTTTTTATTCTCCGAAGGATACAAAAAAGGTAAACTTTCAATTTCAAGGCTTATTGAGATAACTTCAACTGCTGCCGCAAAAAGGTATGGTCTTTTTCACAGAAAAGGTTCTATTTCCATAGGAAAGGATGCTGACCTGGTTCTAATAAATCCTTTCAAAAAAACAAAAATACTCGGAAGGAAATTCTTTTCAAGAGGGAAGGTAACTCCTTTTGAGAACCGTGTCTTTAAGGGTAAGATTGAAAAGACAATTGTTCGAGGACGCGTTGTTTTTGATTCGGAAAAAGGGATATGTGTTCTCCCCGGTTATGGTTCTTATCTTCAAAGAGAAAATGTATAGAGATAGTAGTTTTATAATCGGGAATGGAGTTGTCAGCGATGGATTGGATGTTTTTATAGAAAACGGAGCTGTCCTGATAGAGGATGGTTTGATCAAAAATATTTCCACAACAGAAAACCTCAAAAAAGATGGGTGTTTATTTCATGATGTCAGAGGAAAACTTATTCTTCCGGGTTTTCTAAATGCTCACAGTCATTTTTATTCTTATCTGACAACAGGTTTTCCTTCGACTGGTAAAACTTCAACATTTAGAGAAATACTTGAGAATTACTGGTGGCCGATAGATCGCTCTCTTGACAGGGATTCTGTCTATTACTCAACCCTCGCAGCGGGGATAGAGTGCCTGAGAAAAGGTGTGACAATGATCTTTGACCATCATTCATCAATGAATTATGTCAGTGGAAGCCTCGATACTATTGCAGATGCCTGTAATATTATCGGCATAAAAGCTCTCCTCTGTTTTGAAATTTCAGACAGAATGGGCAAAGAAGAAGCAAAAAATCATATTGATGAAAACTTATGTTTTTGTAAAAATCACTTAAATTCTGAAAACATAAAGGGATGTATAGGGCTTCATGCAAATTTCACTTTATCTGAAGAGACTTTACTTATATTGAAAGATAAAAAGCCAAAAAATATTCCAATTCATATTCACTGTGGTGAAGATTTATATGATTTGAATTTCTGTATAGAAAAAGGATATAAAGGTCCCGTTGATCGCTTGAATAGTTTTCAATTATTATCTGACAAATCAATATTAGCTCACTGTGTTCATCTGTCAGAACACGATATTCAGCTGATAAATAAAATTAAACCTGTAATTGTTTCAAATCCTGAATCCAATGCAAACAACAGAGTTGGAAAAATGAACAGAAAAAAATTAAAGAGATATGTTCTCGGTACCGATGCAATGTCTTATGACATGATTTCGTCTCTTCGATCACATTTTCTGTTAGAATCGGGTATAACTGCAAAGGAACTAATAAATATTTTATTTAAAAGAAGATACACAACACAGAGAAAATATTTTAACAATGTGAAAGGTTTTGAAATTGGAGGGAAAGCAGATATAGCTGTATTAAATTACACTCCTCTTTCTCCTGTCAACAAAGACAATCTTATCTACCATCTGCTCTATGGGGCAAAAAATGCAGATGCCTATATGACTGTCATAGACGGTAAAATCCTTTTTATCGATGGAAAGTGCACTTCTGTTGACGAAGAAAAAATTTATAAATTGACAAAATTTAATTCATTTAATCTGTACAAGAGGTATAAAGATGTCTGATCTTAGCATTACAATCAACAATATCGTTTTTGCAAATCCTGTTTTTACCGCACCGGGTCCTAACGTAAGATCTGCTGAATTAATGACAGATGCTGTTAACGGAGGAGCAGGAGGAATTGTTTCAAAAACAATATCAATAAAACCTGCAAAAGATAGAAGACCGACCATTACACGTACTTCCTGTAATGGAATCATGAATTGTGAAACCTGGTCTGAAATTCCGGCAGAAATTTATATAGAACACCTGAAAAAAATTAAAAAACTCAACATTCCTCTTATTGTTTCAATAGGATACACTTCTGAGGAAGTTTCATATCTCGGAAGCCTTGTCGAAAATGAAGTTTCTCCGGATGCATATGAATTTTCCACTCATTATGTGGGAAAATCACTTATTCCTATGGTTGAAATAGCAAAGTCACTCAGACAGGCTGTCAGTAAACCTATTTTTATGAAAATATCTCCTGCTTTTCCTGATATTAAATCACTTGTAAAGGCTGTGTCCCCAATTGTTGACGGTTTTGTTGCAATAAACTCATTTGGTCCGGTACTTGATTTTGATGTCGAGACGGGTATGTCCTCTCTCTCGTCTAACTATGGTCAGGGATGGATTTCAGGACCTCCTATTCTTCCACTTGGTTTGAGAATAGTTCGGGAGATATCCTCAGTCCAGGACAAACCGGTAATTGGCGTTGGTGGTGTGAGCAGTGGTGTTGATGCTATTAAGTATTTCATGGTCGGTGCCAGTGCTGTAGGAATATGTTCTGCTGCAATTAGAAACGGGAACTCAATATACGGGCGTATTGCTTTTGAAATCGAGCAATGGCTCGAAACTCACAACTATTCCTCCATTGACGAAATTAAGGGGATTTATGTAAAAAATTTAAATAAAAGAATCATCTTCAATGAAGTTCCTGTTATCTCTGTCGATCAAAATGAATGTATTGGTTGTTCTACCTGTGTATCAAAATGTATTCAGGCTGCTCTTTATGTAAAAACTGATAAAAAAAAAGCAGATGTATATAGAGATAGATGTATAGGTTGCGGATACTGTATTTCTTTCTGTCCACAAAAAGCACTTTCTCTCATCAAGAGATAATTTCTATGAATACTTCCATATCCGAAAAAGCAGCTCGGCATCTCGATCAGACGGTTGAAACTCTTGTCAATCTGATAAGCTTCAAATCCCTGAGTTGTCATGAAAAAGACATAATCAACTATATCGAATCTACTCTCAAGGGTTTTAATTTTGATGAGGTATGGACAGATAAACTTGGAAATCTCATAGGCAGGATCGGATATGGAAAAAAAGTATTAGCTTTTGATGCACATATAGATGTTGTCGATGCCGGAGATATATCTCAATGGAATTCAAATCCTTTTTCTGCTCTGATAAATGACGAAAAAATTTACGGAAGAGGGGCAGTAGATCAAAAAAGCGGTGCAGCAGCAATGATCACTGCAGGAAAAATTCTCAAAGAAATGAACTATGAAGGTATTTTCAGTATATTTTTTACCTTTACAATTATGGAAGAAGATTGTGATGGTTTGTGCTGGGATTTTCTCATAGAGGAAGAAGGTTTAAAACCTGACTATGCAGTAATCACCGAACCAACCAATTTAGGGCTCTACATCGGACACAGAGGAAGAATGGAAATTGAAGTTTCCTTTAGAGGAATATCAGCTCATGCTTCTGCTCCGGAAAGAGGTTTAAATGCAATAAACAAAGCTTCCCTGTCAGTGCTGGAACTTGATAAACTTTCCCTTCAATTAAAGGATCATTCCTTTTTAGGAAAGGGTTCTCTTGCTGTTACAGAAATTAAATCAAGTTCCCCTTCTCTTTGTGCTATTCCTGACTTCTGTAAAATACATGTTGATCGAAGACTTACATACGGAGAGAAGAAAGCTTCCAGTATCGATGAAATTGAGAAATCTTTAAAAAATAAAATTGAAAAAAATCTTTTCTCAGTAAAAATTCCCATTTACAAAAAAAAAAGCTATAAGGGCACAATACATACTATGGAAAAATACTTTCCTACATGGCTAACTGACAAATCACATCCCCTCGTTCGTGCAGGGATAAAAACTTATCAGAACATCTTTAACAAAAGACCAGCTCCCGGAAAATGGACATTCTCAACAAATGGGATTGCTCTCTCAGGAAAACATAAGATCCCTACAATCGGATTTGGTCCAGGGAATGAAATTTATTCTCATGCCCCAAATGAATACCTGCCAATTGTACACCTGAGAGAAGCTGTACGTTTTTATGTTAACCTTCCTTATATTCTTGAAAAATATGTAACCTGAAGATGATGAGAGATATTATGAAAGAAAAAGTCAATCAAAAAAATTTGATATCTTTTGATACCTGGTCTAAAGCAGAAATAAATGAGATTTTAAAGTTTTCAACTCATTTAAAGGAAAAGAGAAAAAAAGGTGAGATAACAGACCTGTTAAAAAATAAAACCCTGTTTATGATTTTTTATGAACAATC
>CBDUTX010000039.1:0-10976 GCA_965370235.1 uncultured Desulfuromonadaceae bacterium
AGTCTGGTTGTTTTCATTAGATGAGAACCTGGTAACTCCACATGTGATAATTATTTCTTCTTCCGGTAAATCGATATTATATGATCCTAAACATTTCACAGAGCCGATATCCCATATCACATAATAATAATTTCTTGCAACCAAAACCTGTATTGCAGAGGTTAAGTTGCCACTGACAAGACTTGTCTGAAGTGAAAGAAGAATTTCTTTTTCCTTTCTGTTTGATGATATCTCAATATAATAGATCTTATTTCCTGCAGCATATATCGCTTGACCATTTGAATTGAAATCCCAAATTGAAGGATCATCGAAAAGTTCAATTTTATTTACGAGGTCTCCTGCTTTTGTAAGTACAAAAGCATAACCTGTCCTGAATTTGTATGGTTTTACACCCCTGCTGTGTAAAGGAGGAAAGTGATTACCTGCAAGGCAGATTATATTTCCGTCCGGGAGAAAATATGCATCTCTACCTGGAAATATATTACCTGTTGTAATAAACAGCTCAGGTAATGATTCAGCAGGATTATAATTTAAAACATATAGGCTGCAAGGTATCAACGCAGAGGAGTTCTGCAAACCAACTATTAATCTTGTTTGAGTTTTATCCCATGAAAGTGATCTTATTTCACTTCCATAAGGTCCTGTGTCATAAGTACTTCTTGTAAGATCAAAAATAACAGGTGCGTAACCTTGTTCATTTCTAATTGTAAATGCAACTAAATTTCCGTTGTTATGAAATTTAACAGGAGGGGTTACTTCCCCTGGAATTACTTCAGGAGTCCATGTTCCCGATGATAAGTTCAATAAGCCGAATTCTCCATCATTGATTAGAGCAATAGTGGAGGCAGTCGGAGACAGGTCTCCTCCTGAAAATTCTCCTTCAGGAGTCCAGCTTAATAAAGATAAAAAAACTACAACTCCACTCAAGTTCATTTTTTCCCCTGATTTTAATTCTATTATTTATTTTATACCTTAAAATGTTAAGTTTCAAGTGTTCAATAAAATTTATTTAAATTATTTTGAATATTTTAATCATATTGTCTTTTAAATCAAGCTGTAAAAAAGGAGATATATATTTAATGTAAATGTGCTCTTTTACTTGTCTATATCAAGATTTACAGATATAATTCTTTATTTTAAGGAGGTAGAAAATGAAAATGATTTATATATTGATTTTATCAGCACTTTTATTTGTTTCCTGTGCTCCGAGAGAACCTAATGTGATATGGGAAAGTGCTCTTGTAGGAACAAGAATGCCTGATTCCATCAGACATTATTTTGATATACAAAAAGATACAATCCAGAAATTATATAAAAGTCGTCTTTATATAAATCCTGAATTGCAGGGTAATTTCATTTTAAGATTTATGGTTATGAAGTCCGGTGAAATTGATTATGTCTTTCTCGACAGTTGCAGACTTGAAGATGATCTTCTTCAATCTCAGATCAGACTTGCGGTACAAGACTGGTTATTCCCTCCATCAAATGAAGACAGTATTGAAGTTATCGTACCGATCTATCTCCTTCAGGAGGAGTAGTTATTGGTTATTGAAAAAATTCATCTGAAAAATTTTAGAAATTTTGTAAATCTGGAAATTGATTTAAGTCGAGGTATAAATTTATTCATAGGTGATAATGGTTCCGGAAAGACAAATCTCCTTGAAGCAATACATTATCTATCATTTGGCAAGCCTATAAGATCAGTCAGAGAAGATGATATGATTAGATTTTCAAGTAATTATTTTTATCTTTTAATAAAATACATAAAGGATGAAAAAGAAAGAATTATCAGTATTCATTATTCTAAAGAGAGTAAAAATTTTAAAAAAGATGATATTGATTTAAAAAAAAAATCAGATTTGATAGGTGAACTGGTGATAATTCCTTTTTCTCCTGAGGATGCTGATGTGATAAGAGGGGGAGCATCTCAGAGAAGAAGAGCTCTTGATATTGTGTTGTGTTCTGCGAATAGAGAATATCTCGAAACCCTGAAATGGTACAACAGATCTCTAAAACAGCGAAATGCTCTTTTGAATAACATGAGAAATTCATATGAAACGCCTGAAGAATTAACACAATGGAATAAAATGCTTTCCGACTATGGGATATATTTAATGGAGAAAAGGGAAGAGATGCTAAAAGATATAAAGTCTATAATTGCTGAACTTGTAGATGAACTGAAACTACCTTATAAGCATTTTGAAGTGTCTTATAAACCATCAATTGAAAATAATTCGATTTTAAAAACACTTGAAAATAATCTGAAAAAAGACTTAAAATATGGATGGACAACAGCAGGACCTCACAGAGATGATATTTCCTTTTCATTGAACAGACTTGAAGTTGCAAGATTTGCTTCAAGAGGTCAACAGAGATTATTTTCTATTATCTTCAGAATTGCTGAGGTTGAAATTTATTTTAGGCGTGTTTATGAATATCCTGTTATAATTATTGATGAAGCTTTTATAGAACTTGATAAATGTGCGGTAAGAACAATAGAAGATAAATTATCCAATTATCCTCAGGTTATCATGGCATCTGCGGATAACCGGGTTATTGACAGGAGAAAAGTTAAAAAAAGTTTTTACATTGAAAGGGGAGAAATCGAGGAAAAAAAGATATAGAAATATCAGATGGATAAATGAAATAGTATACGATGTCCTTGATGATATTTTAAAAAAAGCAGGAACTCATCGAGCAGCTGTGATCTGGGCAGATGTTGTTGGCGAAAAAATTGCAATGTATACAAAACCTAAGGAAGTGCACAGGAAAGTTCTTATAGTTGAAGTGGCTAATCCTGTATGGAGACAACAGATCGAATTTTTAAAGGATGATATATTAAAAAAAATGAATGATAAATTACCTGAAAAAAGGAAAATAAAAAAAATAAAATTTACTCTCTGTGATGATTCAAATAATGTTAAGGAGGATTAATTTTAATGAAGGATATTGAAAAATACGATGCCAGTCAAATACAGATATTAAAAGGAATTGAAGCTGTAAGAAAAAGGCCTGCGATGTATATCGGTGATACTGGAACCAACGGTTTGCATCATCTGCTCAATGAGGTTGTTGATAATTCAATCGATGAATTTATGGCTGGATTTGGTAATTCTATCAAGGTCATTCTTCATGAAGATCAATCAGCTTCTATTATTGATATCGGACGTGGAATACCTGTTGATATCCATAAACAGGAAGGCATATCAGCTCTACAGGTTGTTTTAACAACACTTCATGCAGGGGGAAAATTCGACGGAAAGGCGTATTCTGTTTCAGGAGGATTGCATGGTGTTGGTTTAAGTGTTGTCAATGCACTTTCAGCATGGCTTGAAGTAACAGTAAAAGTATCCGGAAAAATGTATTTTCAGAGATATGAAAAAGGTGCTCCCGTTGATAAGATCTCTGTTATCAAAGAAAATATCAGAGGTACGGGAACAGTAGTGAGATTTCTGCCTGATGATGAAATATTTGAAACTACGAAATTCACATATGAGAGAGTTACGGGAAGGCTAAGAGAACTTGCTTATCTCAATGCGAATCTGTCGATTGAATTACAGGATAAAAGAGATGAAAAGAGATCAGTTACTTTTTATTACCAGGGAGGGATCAAGGATTTTGTTGAATACCTTGACAGAGGTAAACACAAACTTCATCAATGTCTTCACTTTTCTACAACTGTAAAAACTGTAAACTCGGTTTATATTGAAATAGCTTTACAATACAGTACTTCTTACAATGAGACTATTTTCACGTTTGCAAATAATATTCACACAAAGGAAGGTGGAACTCACCTTACGGGTTACAGGCAGGCTTTAACAAGATCTATAAATGATTATGCTAAAAAGGGTAATTTTTTCAAAAATGTAAAAGGATTAGAAAATCTGTCAGGTGAAGATGTAAGAGAAGGATTGACTACTGTTATTTCAGTAAAAATCCCAAATCCTCAATTTGAAGGACAGACAAAAACTAAACTGGGTAATAGTGAAATAAAAGGTTTGGTTGCTTCTTTTTTTGGAGAAGTACTTTCAAGATATTTTGAGGAGAATCCTTCAATAGCTACTACTATTATTAATAAAGCAATTGACGGAGCAAGAGGAAGAATGGCTGCAAGAAAAGCAAGAGAGCTGGTTAGAAGAAAAGGTGCTCTTTACTCAGATACTCTACCGGGGAAGTTAGCTGATTGTTCCGAGAAAGATCCCGAAAAATCAGAACTTTTTCTTGTTGAGGGAGATTCGGCAGGAGGGTCTGCCAAACAGGGAAGAGACAGGCATTTCCAGGCTATATTGCCCTTGAGAGGAAAAATATTGAATGTCGAAAAGAACAGATTGGACAAGATCCTCGCCAATGATGCCATAAAGACTATTGTAGCAGCAATGGGTACAGGTATTGGAAGAGAAGAATTCGACTTGAGCAGATTGAGATATAACAAAGTGATTATTATGACCGATGCTGATGTGGATGGATCACATATTAGAACACTTCTACTGACATTTTTTTTCAGATATGCATTAGAGCTTATAGAGAAAGGGCATCTGTATATTGCTCAACCTCCTCTTTACGGAATTAAATATAAAAAACAAAAAAAACTCAGTTATCTTTTCTCTGATGATGAATTAAAAAAGATTCTAAAGGAGAATAAGGATAATGTCAGTATACAAAGGTATAAAGGTCTTGGAGAAATGAATCCGGATCAGCTCTGGGAGACTACTATGGATCCAATAAATAGAATTTTAAAACAGGTAAATATTGATGATGCTGAAAAAGCGGAAGAACTTTTTTCAATCCTCATGGGCGATGAAGTAGAACCGAGAAGAGAATTTATTGAAGAAAACGCCCTTAAGGTTAGAAACCTGGATATTTAGGAGGAATATCATTTATGTCTGAAAATAATGATTACATAAGTATTGAAAAGGAAATTCAGTACTCATATTTAGATTACGCAATGAGTGTAATTATAGGGCGTGCTCTGCCTGAAGTCAGAGATGGATTAAAACCGGTACACAGAAGAATTCTGTTCGCAATGAAAGAGTTAGGTCTCTTTCATAATAAACCATTTAAGAAATCAGCTACTGTTGTCGGAGAGGTTCTTGGAAAGTACCATCCCCATGGTGATGGAGCTATTTATGACAGTTTAGTCAGAATGGCTCAGGATTTTTCTTTAAGGTATCCACTTATAACAGGACAGGGTAATTTCGGCAGTATTGATGGAGATGCAGCAGCAGCATATAGATATACAGAAACAAAACTTAACAAGATATCATCAGAGTTGTTATCTGATATCGATAAAGAGACTATTGATTTTATTGAAAGCTATGATGGAAGTCATAAAGAACCGGTTGTACTTCCGGCAAAATTTCCAAATCTTCTTGTAAATGGATCTTCCGGTATTGCTGTAGGTATGGCAACAAATATTCCTCCCCATAATCTCGGTGAACTGATCAACGCATGTATTGCTTTGATCGATAATCCTGAGATCACTGATATGAATCTTCTGAATTATGTTCCCGGACCGGATTTTCCTACAGGTGGAGTTATAATTGGGAAACAGGGTATTAAGGATACATATCTTAAAGGAAAGGGGAAAATAGTTGTTGAAGCAAAAGTGGATATAGAGGAATCGCAAACAGGGAAAGTTAAGATCATTATTAATGAAATTCCTTATATGGTCAATAAATCAGTACTTATTATTAGAATTGCCGAGCTTGTAAAAGAGAAAAGGATTGAAGGAATTTCAGATATCAGGGATGAATCAGACAGACAGGGGATGAGGATTGTTTTGGAATTAAAAAGGGATGCTCAATCAAATATCGTTCTCAATCAACTTTTTAAACATTCACAGTTAAGAAACTCATTTAATTCAAACTTAATTGCAATAGTTGATAATCGACCGAAAACTTTGACATTGAGGGAAATGCTCAATCTGTTCATAAAGCACAGAGAAGATGTTGTAAGGAGGAGGACAGTATATGAACTGAAGGAGGCTGAAAGAAGAGCTCATATACTTGAAGGTTTGAAGAAAGCTCTGTCAGCAATCGATGAAGTAATTGAAATAATAAAAAAATCAAAAGATACATCAACAGCAAAGGTGAATTTACAAAGTGCATTAGATCTGTCAGAAGTGCAGGCTCAGGCAATATTGGATATGAGATTAGCTCGATTGACATCACTTGAAGTGAAAAAGATAGATGATGAATATCTTTCTCTAATCAAAGAGATAGCAAGATTGAGAGCTATCATAGAGTCATCTCAATTGTTATATAGTGTAATCAAAGAAGAACTTGTTGAAATCAAATCAAGATACAGTGACAGGAGAAGAACACAAATACTTTCTTCTGAGCTCGAGGAGATTACCATAGAAGATTTGTTAAAAGATGAAGAAGTAGTTATTACTCTTACACACAAAGGTTATATAAAGAGATTGTCGATTGATTCTTACAGACAACAGGGTCGGGGAGGTAAAGGAGTTATTGGCTCTAAATCCTACACTGAGGATTATGTGAGTTCTCTAAGCACAGCATCGACTCACGATTATCTGCTCTGTTTCACAGACAGAGGACAACTTCACTGGTTAAGGGTATTCAATATTCCTGAAGCAGCAAGGGATGCAAGAGGAAGATCCCTTTCAAATCTTTTATCACTTTCGAAGGAAGTAATAAAAGCGGTTATACCAATTAAGGAATTTTCTGAGAACAAGTTTGTTTTTATAGCAACAAAAAAAGGTATTGTAAAAAAATGTTCTCTTTTTGCTTTCTCTCATCCTAAGAAAAAAAGCATAAGAGCAATATCTCTGGACTGGGATGACGAACTTGTCGGTGTAGATATAACTGGCGGAGATGATAATATTCTACTTGTAACATCCGATGGAAAGGCGATGTGTTTTCCTGAAGGAGAAGTAAGAAAATCTGGCAGAACATCAAGAGGTGTAATAGGAATAAGAATGCAGAATGAAGATTTTGTTATTAGCATGGTGAGTTTTTCAAAGAATAATGAAGATATGTCCTATGTTCTTACTGCATGTGAAAATGGTTATGGTAAATTGACCAAAGCTTCTAACTATCCGAAACATCATAGAGCAGGGAAAGGTGTTATTGGAATTAATACAAGTAAAAGGAATGGAAAAGTAGTTATAGCTTTGCAAACAACACCGGAAGATGAGGTGATGCTTGTCAGCCAGGATGGAAAAGTTATTCGTCTGGCGGTCAAAGCAATCAGGAAGACAGGCAGAAATACACAGGGAGTGAGGTTAATGAAACTTGATGAAGATGATAAGCTTGTCGGAGCTGCAATAGTTACAAAGGATGATTAATATAAACCATTTGAAAATATAACAGGCTTTTTAGCCAACTTTCATAGAAAGGGGGCAAGATATGAAACGGAATATAAATGAATTGATCCAGGAACTTGTAGACCGTAAGGAATTGATTCTTGATGTAGATGGTCAGAGAACTGAAAAGCAGCATAAAAAGGGCAAGCTGACAGCCAGGGAAAGAATTGCTATGTTGCTTGATCAGGGTTCATTTGTGGAGATCGATATGCTCGTTCATCACAGAGCTGATAAATTCGGAATGGAAAAACGTGAAATACCCGGAGAAGGCATTGTCATAGGGCATGGAACAATAAATGGCAGATTAGTTTACATCTTTTCACAGGATTTCACGGTTTTTGGGGGAGCTCTTGGTGAAATGCATGCAAAAAAAATCACAAAAATACAGGATCTTGCTTTAAGTACGGGTGCTCCTATTATAGGTATCAATGATTCAGGTGGTGCCAGAATTCAGGAAGGTGTTGATTCTCTTCACGGTTATGGGCAGATATTTTTCAGAAACACAAGAGCTTCCGGGGTTATTCCTCAGATAAGCATAATTCTCGGTCCATGTGCAGGTGGAGCTGTTTACAGTCCTGCTCTTATGGATTTTATTTTTCTTGTAGATGGAATAAGTCATATGTACATAACCGGACCTAAAGTCATCAAAGCAGTTACCTCTGAGGAGGTGAGCTCGGAGGAACTTGGAGGAGCTTACACCCATAATACATTAAGCGGAAACGGTCATTTTATTGCTGATAATGAAACAGAAGTATTTGCCATGGTGAGGGAACTTCTCAGTTATATTCCTTCAAATAATATGGATGACCCGCCATATAAAGAAACCGGGGATGATGTAAACAGGAAAGATATGACATTAAGGACTTTGGTTCCTACAGATAACAAGAAATCTTATGATATTAAGGACCTTATTAAATTGATTGTAGATAATGGAGATTTTTTTGAAGTACAGCAGCTTTATGCTGAAAATATGGTTATCGGTTTTGCAAGGATAAGCGGTATGACAATCAGTATAATAGCAAATCAGCCAAATGTTCTTGCAGGTTGTCTTGATATAAACGCATCAGATAAAGCAGCAAGATTTATCAGGTTTTGTGATGCTTTTAACATTCCACTTGTCACATTTGTTGACACCCCGGGATTTCTACCGGGGAAATCACAGGAATATGGCGGAATAATAAGACATGGTGCTAAATTACTTCATGCTTATTCAGAAGCTACAGTACCTAAGATAACTGTAACATTACGAAAATCTTATGGAGGAGCTTCGATAGCGATGTGCAATAAAGATCTTGGAGCTGATTTGATTTTTGCGTGGCCTCAAGCTGAGATAGCAGTTATGGGTGCAGAAGGGGCAGTTGATATAATATTTAGAAGAGATATTGAAGCTGCAGCTGATCCTGTTCAGATGAGAAAAAAACTCATCAATGAGTACACAGTGACAACCTCAAATCCTTATGAAGCAGCAAAAAGAGGTTTGATCGATATGGTTATCCTTCCTGAGGAAACAAGACCAAGGATTGCAAATGCACTTTCAATATTACAGACAAAGCAGGATGTTCTTCCTGGAAAAAAACATAACAACATACCTCTTTAATGGAGGAATATGATGGCTAAAAAGAAAGTTACAGAACAGAAAAAAGCTGTTATTCTGGCAGCACTTTCAGAGTACTTTAAGAATGAAAGGATAGAGTTTAAAGTTCTTTCTGTAAAACCCATCCATTCAAGCGACATAAATTTATGGGGGATCATGGGTCGCAACAGGGGTATGTCACTGAAAAAAATACGGAAGGGAGGATGGAAATGAAGAGGCTTTACAAGGTAAAATTAGGCGATAAAATTTTTGATGTCGAAGTTGAAGAGATAACACCCCCTGAAAAGAGAAAATCCTTCTCAACAGTTTATAAATCCTATGACCTATCCCCAATATCTCTTGTGAAAAAATCATCTGCACCAAGTAATGTCCAGCAGGAAAAGAAGAGTAGTTCTGTTGGAGAAAATACAATAACTTCACCTATGTCAGGTTCGATAATCTCCATAGAAGTCAAAGTGAAAGATGAAGTTAAAGAAGGTGATCTGCTTTTGAAGTTAGAAGCTATGAAAATGGAGACATCGATAAATTCACCAAGAGATGGTGTAGTTACAGAGATCAATTGCAGTGTAGGCAAGAGTGTTGCAGCAGGTGGTCCACTAATAACCCTGGAGTAAACATGGTTAAGATTACAGAAACTGTATTCAGAGATGCTCATCAGTCATTGATGGCAACAAGATTTAAAACGGAAGACATGCTTCCGATATTGGAAAAAATGGATCAGATGGGCTATTGGTCTTTTGAAATGTGGGGAGGAGCAACATTTGATACCGCTTTGAGGTTTTTAAAGGAAAGTCCATGGGATAGAATCAGAGAGTTCAAAAAAAGAGTGAAGAATACTCATCTTCAGATGCTCTTGAGAGGTCAGAACGTAGTAGGTTACAGGCATTATCCTGATGATATTCTTGAAAGATTTGTAAAAAAGGCGTTTGATCTTGGAATAGATGTATTCAGGATATTCGATGCTCTGAATGATGTAAGAAATATGCGGAAAGCTATTGAGGTGGCAAAAGGATGCGGTGCAATTGTACAGGGATGTGTAAACTTTACGATAAGTCCGGTTCATACTCTTGATTCTTTTGTGGAAGTTGGAAAGGAGTTAAGGGAGCTCGGAGTAGATATAATAACGATAAAAGACATGGCAGGACTGATCTATCCTGTTACTGCTGCAGAACTTGTTTCCAGGTTAAAAGAAGAAGTAAAGCTTCCGGTTTGTCTGCACAGTCACTGTAGTACCGGTATGGCGCCTACTAGCTACTATGCTGCAGCTCTTTATGATGTTGATCATCTGGATTGTGCGATATCTCCCCTTTCTCAAGGAACTTCTCAACCGACAACTGAAAGTATTGTTGAAATGCTGAAAGAGACTGATAATGCAACAGAAGTTAATGAAGAACATTTCCCTGAAGTTATTTCTTATTTCAATCATATCAGAGAGGAGTATTCAAATTACTGGATTAATCTCGCTGAGAGAGTAGATGTAAGGGCATTATTATATCAGGTTCCGGGTGGTATGTTCTCAAATCTTGTTAGTCAGCTTGAGAAACAGAATTCCATGGATAAATTTGAGGATGTATTAAAGGAAATACCAAAGGTCAGGGAAGAGCTTGGCTGGGTACCTCTTGTAACTCCGACAAGTCAGATTGTCGGGACACAGGCTACAATAAATGTTCTTACAGGAAAGAGGTATAATGTAATAATTCAGGAAGTCAAGGATCTCTGTAGAGGACTTTACGGCAGGACACCTGCTCCTATTGATGATGAGATAAAAAAACTGGCAATTGGAGATGAAGAACCCATAACTGTTAGACCTGCTGATCTAATAGCAGATGAATATGATAAACTGAAAAAGGAATTGGAAGGGATAACAGATAAAGAGGAAGACATCCTCTCATATGCTCTTTTCCCTCAACCTGCAAAGGAATATTTTGAATTCAGAAAAAATCCGATGAAGCAGAAGCAGAAACAGGAAGAAGATGCAAGAGGAAGTTTAGTACCTCAAGATCATCCTGAAAGAAAATTCATCGTATCGATAGATGGAGAGGACTTCGAGGTTGG
>CBDUTX010000040.1:0-10917 GCA_965370235.1 uncultured Desulfuromonadaceae bacterium
TTTCTAATCTAAAAGACTTAACGGTAAAATCATATTTACGATGTATAGGCCCATGATATTTTAACAGGAATCTTTTAGCATTTCCTAATCTTTTATACTGTCCGTATGGAGTTACCCAGTATTTACCAATTTTTGCAAGTAAGTTTGCTTTTATTGCTTGGTTGGTGCTTACTAATGGATATAATCTTCTGTTCATAATTTACTTCCCATCCAAATTAATTCTTTTTTTAATATATTTTATTACATCTGCTTTATTACTACGAATGTATGGATAATCATGTCTCCAAGGAGAGTGTTCCTTGTACCTTCTATGTAGTATATCATCATAGATTGTTCCATCTTCAAAGAATAGGATAAAGTATCTTCCAGTTTTAACTGATTCAGATTCTAACCAGAACTTTATTGCACTTTTCTTTCCTTTACATGTTAATAGTTCCCCATCTTCTAATATATTTGCTCCTTCTTTCCAAACTATTACATAGTTCATTTATCCTCCAATTCTCCTTCAAACCAGGAGCTAAAGGTTAATTGTCCATCATAAAATCTAGTTGCCTCGTATTGGTATCCACCATCAAGAAAGATTATGATTTTAGTTATTTGCATTTTTGCTGTAGGGTCTAATATTGGAGAGACGATATCTCCAAGTTCAAATTTTGTCATTAAGTTCATTAGTTTCTCCCCGGGTATTTTTTTCCTTTAATTTTCTCGTTATATCCAACTCTTTCTCTTTCATCTTTTAGCCACTGGTCTATTTCCTTGTTGTGCTTTTCTTCTGTATCAGTTTCTATTTGAGTTTGTCTGTATTCAATATCATGTGGCATAAGTATAGTACGTTCAGGAACATTGGACTCGTCTAACATTATGTTCTTTGTTTTAGGATCTCTGTATAGTATCTTAGTATATTCACAAACATAACATTTCACTTGTTGGGTTTGTTTCCCTTGATATTCTACTGTCCCAATTATTATATGTCGGGTAACTGCTCTACAATATTTACATTTAAAGGATATTGCTCCTTTTGGTTCTTCCATTTCTTCCCCTTATAGAATTTCTTCTTTTCCATTTATGGTTCTTTCTAACTTATGTAGTTGTTCTGGGAAATTCTCATTAAATATCTTTTTTACTTTCTCTTTTCCTTCTTCCCATCCTATTAATTCAGCAAACTTGTAGATAAGAAACCAAGGAACCCAAGTGTAGTAATGGTCATATTTCATTTCATACGTACTTGGCTTTTGAATATTAGCAGCTGTGAATAGGTAATTGGCAGCTTCAAATGGTTCATTTTTCATTAAGTGATGTATTCCAAGGTGTATTAGATGTTCGTTGTGATGTGGAAACTTATTAATCATTCTTGTTAGAACTACATATTCTTCATCTACTCTATTTAACATGTGGAAAGCTTTGGACAGTCTTATATGTGCCATTAACTGCATTGAGATTGGTAAATGATTTTCAAGAGATTCCTGTAAATATTTAATTCCTTGTTCGTATTGTGATATGGATAAGTATTCTAATGCTAAATTGAATTTGAGTTCAGGTACATCAGGGAAATCTCCGATGTCAAGCAGTATGTTTTCTATTCTATATTTGGTGATTTTCTCTTGTCTATCTTCGTACTCTTTATCGTTGTGAATTATTATTTCTGGAATACGTACATTTTTTGAGGAAGATATGTTTGGCGTTTCATGGATTCTGTAAATGTATCTAAAGCATGATTTAAATATTCTTATAGATGGAGCTGATTGTTGATATGATTTATTGTTATGATGGCCAATTTGAGTAGATAAAATTGAGTCAAAGTCTGGTTTATCTGGATCATCTACTATTATCTTTTTTATCCATTCAATGGACTTTTCGTCTATATATTCATCACCATCTATAATAATAACATAATCATAGTTTAAGGATTCTGCTAATGCTATCCCGGTATTTCTCGGCATAGAGTAGTTCTCTTTAAATTCAAAGTTGTAAATACTAATATCTTTGTTAAAATGTCCTAACCATTTCTTAACTTCTTCTTCTGTGTTATCATCTGTTTTGTTATCTATTCCTATTACTGCTCCATCTATTATTGGTGCTAAACTTTGAATTGTTCTTGCTATTCTCTTTTCTTCATTGTACAGGATTGTCGTCCAACATAACCGCATTAGATTCCTCCTCAGTTAGTTGTATACCAACACTAATTTGGTTTATTGTGGCTTGCACATATCCATCCTTCTTCTTTTTTCCAGACCATCTGTAAAAGAGTATTTCTACAAAAAGGTTTAATAGATTTGGGTATCCAAGTAGTCTTGGATTTTCATGTGTAATCTTTTCCTTTGCAAGTTCTTGGAATGAGGATTTCTGAAATACAGTTGTTTTCTTATTAAATTCGTTTTCAGGAGTTGGCATAGATTCAGTATGTGGGACAGAAAGATTTTTAATGCCTGTTGTTTTTCCAGTTCTTTCTGGTGTATGAAGCGCCTTATCCTCATATTCCTTTTGAAGTTCTTTAGACATTTTTGCATTTTCTTTTTTCTGTTCAGGTATTATCTTAGCAATTTCTCCAATTGGATATTCACTGGAAGGTTTAGATTTTAATCCCATTATATTTCCTCCTTATTTAGAGAATGTTCATATTGTTTTTCCCATTTACTTTTATCCACTACTATTTCATAGTATTTGTCAAGATTCTTTTGGCTTACTGTCCATCTTTGATTGGTACCTTTGTTAAATTCTCTTACATGTATTTTACCTTCTTTTATACAGATATCAAATATTGCTTTTAATTCTGTTAGTGCATTATATGCTTGCTCAAGTCCTTCTTGAAATGGAGATACACCCGTGAAACAAACTTTTCCTGTTCTTTTAAATAATTGCCAATTGTTTTCTGATCTTAGCCAAAAGTGTACCATCCATTCAAGGTCTCCATAGTTATTAATACTGATTTTTACCATTATATTTTCTCCTCATCCAGTTTGCTACATTCAAAACAAGAAAGAACAACTGCTTGATATAAAGAGTCCTTTACTTTTTGTTCTGTTGAAAGATTTGTGTATGATGTTATGCAAGGATGTTGTTTCTTTTCAGGGTTTTTAATTGTTCCATAATTCCACCCATCCTTGCGTTTTGTTTCAACCCATGCTTCGTGAATTTGTTCAGGCGTAGATTCTGGATTTAGTTTTACAAAATTTACTCCATCGATTGAACTTTGTTGTTGCCATTTCGGTGCTTTTCCCCATGGCAATTGGCTGTTATCTCCAATTGCTTCGCAGTATGCTCGATTTACTTCATGTGCTACCATTGCGATTTGCTTGTTTGTCATGTTAACTCCTTATTGTTAGTATGCGAAATTTACTTATTCATAAACTAATATTAAAAATCGAGAAAATCAAACTTGACTTGAGAAAAACTATGATATATATTACTTTTGAATTTATCCAATTAACTAAACAGGAGTTATAAATGATACCAAGTGGTAAACCAACAACTAAACAACCTGCGAAGCAGACACCTAAACCTATTGAACCTAAAATTGAGAAAATGGAAAAGGTTGAGCACAAGCCGTATTATTTTATTGTTTATCGTCAATTAAAAACAGATCCTTGGATGCATAAGGGGTTGGGGATGGAGTTCTTTCGTAGTAAAGAATATGCAGAGGAACAAATTCCGCCTACAGCAACTGAGGCATATGTTGTACCAATTACACTTCCCATTTAATGAAAGTTTACAGTGTTAAGGAGAGTGAGTTCTTCCCAGATGGATTTGCAAGAATTTACACAAAGCAAGAGGCTTTGGACAGAGGAATGTTTTTCTTACCACATGATCGCTGGCGAGATGCTAAAGAGGGTGAATATGCCGAAACAGTTGATGGATATGTTACTCCCGTTATTAAACGGAATGACAACAATCCATCGTCTTGCTACCTTAAAACACCAACTGGATGTTTCCACACAAGTCCAGACAGAAATCCTCATTTTGACACCGAAGAATTTTTTAATAGAAACTCTTTTTCACGGGGAACTCGTTGGGGAGGGAATGGTAAATTAACATCACATCAAGATCAAGTTGTTGATATATTTCTTGTAAATGGATTTGATCTTGAAAGAGCGTTGAAAGCTGTATACGGAAATACAAGGTATAATTGGGGGTCAACTGCAGCAGAAGTGGCAACAAGTGATAAATTTAAAAGGGCAATTGTGGGAAAAGTAGCAGACATCATCAAAGCACAAAATCTTGATATTAATCTTGAGAAAATTCTTATAAAATTGGATGAGGCTCTTGATAGTACAGATGGTGATAAAAAGAATTTTAGATCAATTCTTCAAATGGCAGCAAGGTCTCTCGGTGAGGATTTTTTGGAAGAGAAGAAGTATCTTGCGCCAAAGAGTAAAAGGATAGGATTGTTTGCTGAAGCAGAAGATGCTGAATATGATGATAAAGCAGATTCAATGAAACTTGTTAAAGGCCCTGTAAAAGAGGAAAAGACAGCTTGAGTTTACATGCAATAAATAATGTGTCCAGTGATACTACCCGAGTACAGTCTCCTGCTATTATTACAGTGCCTGTTGTAGCTACAATGGATCCGTTTAAGTTGCGTAAATTAAATCCTCTTCATTTTAATAAAAAAGAAAGAGAAGTATTATATGTTAGATTCTTTCAGGAGTTTGACACGTACACTATTTATTTTCTGCGTGATGCCATAGATGAAAGGTTTGGATTCCCACCACATTTACAAAATATCTGTAAGCAACTTATAGCCTACTATCAATATAACCTCTTTGTTGCCCCACGGGGGTTCTCTAAATCCACTACAATTTCTGCTTCATATCCTCTTCGTGAAGTTACTTATAAGCAAAAGAAGTATATTGTGATTGTATCCGAGACTATGGACATAGCACAAGATTTTACTGAGACGTTGCGACATGAATTAGAATCTAATGAGTACATCAGATTGTTCTTTGGTGAGTTTAAAAGTAAAAGAGACCAATTGGATTCAACTGAGAAATGGACGGTTTCTGATCTTATTTGCCGGAGTGAAAATCGAGATGGAACTACTTTTGCCACAAGGATAAGAGCAAGGGGTTTAGGACAACAGATTCGTGGTAAAAAGTTTAGGCATCAACGTCCTGATCTGTTAATATTTGATGATATGGAATCAAGATTAAATACTGATACTGAACAACAACGTGACAAAGCAAAAAGGTGGTTTAACCGGGATGCTTTGAAGATAATGGCGGATTTTGATTCAGTAACAGGTGCGGGTCAGGTCATTGTTGCTGGTACAATTGTTCATCCAGAGTCAAGATTAAATAGATTAAATATACAAGTTGAACAAAAACTGAAACGTGGTGAGAAGCCTTTGTGGGTTAGACAGTTTTATAAAGCTGCCGATAGTCCAAAAACACTAACAAATCCGATTTGGCCCGAACGTAAGGGGTATGAATTTTTAAAGCAAGAGAGAGCTTTGGCTGAAGAAAATGATGATATGGCTGGATTTAATCAGGAGTTTTTTAATGAACCCATTGCAGAAGAAGATCGTAAATTTAAGCCAATTCATTTTGTTAGAAGATTTGATAGTGTTAAAATTGAAAATTATTATGGTGTTCCAACATTGATACATAATATGAAAAGATATCCATGTTCGTTAGCTGCTGGATTGGATATTGGTGGATCAAAATCTGATAAGTCCGATTATACTGGGATAGTTGTTGGAGCAGTTGCTTATGATAGAGAGAAACAACAGAATCAAGGGTTTGTATTAAATGCATGGAATGAACACTGGGATTATGATGAAGTAATAGATGCTATGTTTGATATCTCTGAGCAGTATTCTTTTGTTGATGAATATAGAACAGGAAAGATTTATGGACTTCCTTGGACTGTTGAAACTAATGCTTTTCAAGATGCTATATACCATTTTCTATATCAGGAAATGACAAGGCGTGGTAAGTTTATTAATATACCATTTGAGGAACATGAAAGTGTAAGGAAAGATGCAAGGATTCTTTCATTGTTGCCTGTTTTTAGAACAGGGTTTTGGATGTTTGGTAATCATTTAAGTTGGTTGGTTCAAAGGTTTCTTGATTACGGACTGGCATCAGATATGCATGATGATGTGGAAGATGCCTTTGAAAAAATGCATAGAAATGTAAGGATGTTGACGTTTGAGGATGATAGTAAGTTAATGCAAATACCATCTTTACATGTCAAAGTTGTTGAACCTGTAAATGATTTTAAGGGAGATTTTCTTACACTATGAGTGATGTGAAAACATACGCAGATGAAAAGGTTCAGAATGCATGGGAAATGAATGCTACTGCAGATTGTGGGCTTAGGCAGGATTTTATAGAGCGTTTCGAAAATGATACTGCATTTTATTTTCATCAGCAATATACAAGGGATCAGAAAACAAGATTAAGAACTTTAAAGCAAATGGATATAACAGTTGATAGAGTTCGACCTATTATTAGAAGGGTTGTTTCTAAGATTGTTAGATCTCGTCCAATGATTGCTGCGCTTACAATAGACCCACAGTCTAAAGATATCTCCAAGATGATAAATGCGCAGGCTCAGTATTCTATGAGAGTAAGCAAAGGTCTTGGACAAATAAGAAAAGCAATAACCAATACTGTTAGAGGTGGACTTTCCTTTCTTATGGTATATGTTGATAATTCTTCTGCTGATGGACTTGGCGAAGTAAAGTTTAAATATATTAGTCCAAAGAAAGTATTTGTTGATCCAGCTTCTCAGGATATGCTTTTTGATGATGCACGGTATGTCCAGATATTAGAAAAGATAATGGTATGGGACGCAATAAAATTGTTTGCTGCTGATAATGATGAAGAGTTAGCTGATAAGATTATTGGTGGAGCAAACACATCACATCAAGATGAATTAGTTGTTGATGATTATAGTGATGTTGGGAGAATTGCTGTTGGATCCGGTATTGAGAGTTTTATGGATTCTTTTAATGCTGGTGAGGAAATGAAACATGGATATATGGAGGCACTTACAACCTATACAAAACTATTATCACCGGTATATTATGCAGCTACTCGCCCAGATGAAAATAGTGAAGTAGTTAGGATTTCTATAGCAGATGATGAAATAAAAAAGTATGAAGGAGTTGAAGGTGTTAGAATAGAGAAAGGATACAAAAGAGCAATAAAAGAACATGTTTGTAATGATGGGTTTACGTTGAGTGAACAAGTTCTTGACTTTGTTGAATATTATCCTATAACTCCTCTTGTTTGGGAAGATACAGAAAATCCTTATCCTGTTAGTGAAACGTTCTTTATTCGTGGGCATCAAATGATGGGAAACGCTTTTTGGAGGACAGTTCTTTCAAATGCACAGGCGTCCTCATTTCCTACTGTGTTTGCTGAGGAAAATGTTTTTGTTGATGATGATAAGGCGGCTAACGCAATAGCCACTCCTGGCGGAATTGTCAAATTAAAACAGGGCGCATTGGTAGCCAAAAGGATTCAACAGAATTATGCTCAACCTCTTAATCAAGCGTTCTTTACATTGTTACAATTTATTCAGCATGAGCAAGAATATCAAGCATCTACACCTGCTATTCAACAGGGAGACCCAACTAATGCCCCGGAAACAAATAAGGCATTAGTTAATATGGACAGTTTTGCTGATAGAGTATTGGCAATGAATACTGATGCCATTGAGTTGGCAATTGAGAGACTTTTCATTAATATAATAAGATTTCAGAATGCTGTATATGATGACGATAAGTTAATGCTTATAGATATTAATCCTGAAAATAATATGACAATGAATGAAACTGAAACAGATGTAGATGATGAAGGTAATTTGGTAAGTAAAAGAAAGAATATCAACATGGATCTTATTAAATATGATGTTTCCATTGTTCCTGGATCCATGTCTCCTCTTGATAAAACTTCTGAGTTTCAGTACGCAATGGCAGCAGTTGAATTAGGTGCTCCTCCAGAGTATGCAATAAGTAAGATGCCTATTACTGATGCTGTTGATATAATTGAAGATATGAGTACAATTAGAAAACTTAAAGAAGGAATGCAAAAATATCAAGAGATGTTGGATGAGTTACAAAAACATCTACAGGCAGAAACTCAGAGGGCTGATAAAGCAGAAAAGGATGTTGTTGATTCCAGATATCAAGCAAAATTTGAAATAGAATTAAAAGAATTACAAAGTAAGGTATCATCTTTAAATAAGGAGTTGAGGACTGCCGAAAGACAGAATAAAATTAATTTACAGAAATCAGAAAATATAGCTAAAAAGACTGCACAAACTCTTAAAGAGAGTGCAGAGAAGGAGTAAAAGCTATGGGATTATCAGTAAGAGAACAGATTGAGCAACGTAAGAAAACTGCGTTGGAGGAAACTGCTCAGGTAGCAACATCACAAGCAACTCCCGCACAGGAAGTGAAAGTTGATACACCAGTAATTGGCACCGAAGGTAGTGAGATTACTCCAGTGGATGGAGTTCCAATAAAAACAGACGAGGAAATGACAGGACAGTTCACATCTGACTTTGGTGAGGAAATTGATGGTGGATTAATTGCTCAAATGATTGATGATGTTCAACCACCAGAAGATGTAGGTATTACACAACAAGAGAATCCTAATGTTGCTGAGCATGATGTAATTTCACCAACTGGACAAGTTGTTACTCAGAAAGATCCATCTAAAGCCGCAGAAGATATTCAAACGCAACAACAAGTTCAACCAAAAGTTGAAACGCCAACTGAAGTTAATCTTGATAACTATGTTGCCAAAACGGTTCACGATGAAACGGTAAGGTTGTATAATGATTTACAAGGTAAGTTTGGTGATTTGCAGGGCAAAGTGAATAAAGGATTGGAAGGAATGAAAGACGATGAACTTTTGACATTAAAGCAAATTAAGTATGATATTGAAAATACTCCATTTGGATTTATTGCGAAAGATTACTACGATGGTAAAATTAATGCTAATCGTCTTATTGATTCTAAGCCTGTAAATGCTTATATGACAGATGGTGTTGAGTATGATCCTGTAGATGCTGTAAATACTCCTGGATCGGAAAGTTGGAATGCTCGTGTGAAATGGGAAGATGAAAATGTTGGAATGAGAGATAAATATGCTCAGGCGTCTCAGTTTGTACAGAATGAATTAAAGTCCAGAGCGTCTCAGCCCAACAAGGAAAGCATGGAAAAAGAGGAGCAACAACTTAGAGACAAACTGTATACTAAAATACCACAAGCGAAAGTTAATGAAAGTGTTTTTAATGCGTGGTTGAAGAAACAGTCAAATATTTATTTTCCATTGTATGTAGCATTTGCTCAGGCACAAAAATTAAGTAAGGGAAAAAGAAAGATTGTCCCAAGTGTCCAAGCATCTGATACTACAATACCTGTTACTGTTGGCGTTAGAGATACCGCCGACAAGGAAATGTCAGATGAATTTGGAGATTAATTAATAGGAGATTAATTATGGTATTTAAAGTATTCTCGATATGGACGCGGTTCCTCGATTATATTCTTTGGGGAGCCACAATGTGGATAAGCGAAGCGGATACTATTGCCGGATCTCGAAGCACAGCTGATCTTATTACAACACGTAGAAAGTATGATTTTTCAGATAAGATTGTGTGGAAAGAAAAGACACATGCACCGTTTCTTACCATATTGAATCGTAAGCTTCAAAAGTATCGTGTTACTGACCCTGAACCGAAAATTATGCAGGATGGATATACCCAAATAGTTTTCACTTTAAATAACAATGCAGGGACAGGCACTACATTTGAGCTTACGGATAATGAGGCTAAGTTGCTTCAAGCCGATGATATTCTCGGTGTTTTAAATATTAATGCATATTCAACAGAAGAAATGGAATACTGTCTTGTTACGATTGTTGGTGCTACTGGTTCCGGCCCAGCAGGTGCAGGATATACGGCTGTGACTGTTGTACGTGCTTATGGAACTACTGGTACTCGTACATCTTCTGGTGCTACTGGCCATGATATATCAACAGCTTCACAATGGCGAGTTGTACACATGGGAACTACATACGAAGAAGGTGCCGGTATTGGAGAGAGCAAGAATGTTGAGGTAACCACAATCCAGAATTACACTGAAATAATTAAGGAAGCTTACGAGGTTACTGGAACATTTGATGCTACTGATTATTATGGGCCTGTTGATTTTCAGTACAAAGCAAGAAAGGCTCGTAAAGATTATTTTCGTAAGTTGGAATTAAAATTCCTGTTTGGTCGTAAAGCAAAATATACCGTTGGTGGAAAACCAAAAAGAACGACGGGTGGTATCCGTGAATTTATGTATGATACAGCAGCTACGCAGTTTATTGATTTTGGTAATTCAGGAACTGCTGTAACATTTAATACAAAGATGGAAACTGTGTTTCTTGCTGGTAGTGAGGAAAAGTGGTTGTTTGCTGGCCCCGGACTTATGACTCTTATTGATAACGCTTTTTCTGGAGCTGCTGCCAATTATACAAAGAATGAGCAGTTGAGTCGTAACTATCTGATTCGTGTTAGCACATTGGAACTTACTCATGGTACTTTACACATAGTTCGTGAACAAGGTCTCGCTGATCTTACAATGTGGACGAAAACTGGATGGATAATTGACATGCCTTATGTGTACTATATGTACATGGCGGGTCGTGATTTTCAAATATTAAAAGAAGTTCAGACAAATGATAAAGACACCAAGAAAAATGCACTATTTGGCGAAATTGGATTGCATAGATCCTTTGGTGAAAGTCATTTCTGGATTTATAACTTAGACTAAGGAGGTTTGCTAATGTCAGCACAAGGTAATTTATTTAAATTAGTAGACGTTGAGTCTGATGTTACCCGTCCCGGTGACCTCCTTATAGAGATCGGAACGGATGCATTTGATGTGTCTGCTACGTCGAAAGAAGTTTCGACAGTTTT
>CBDUTX010000041.1:0-10886 GCA_965370235.1 uncultured Desulfuromonadaceae bacterium
AAGCCATCTCCAAAATCTCAATTCAGTTTTGTAAATTCCCGAAAGATCAATTACTTCTGTCGTTAAATTATACACAGGCATATTATTCGGATAATCTCCGTTCAAATTAAATCCGTATACATTACTCCCTGTATATCCTGATGTCGGATCGGGACATCCATATTGTCCTCCTAATCCTGCCGGTACACCAAAAGCCCATTGATTTTCAATAGTCCATCCGGGATCTGCGTCAAGATTCCATTGATATATAACAGAATTTGATCCGACAATGAGCACGACATCCTGTGAAGAATTACCCATCTGATTTGTTGTATTCTCAAAATATACTGTTGTTATATAAACACCTTCTGTCAGTGAATTTGCATTTGAATTAACAGCTAATGTCACCTCCAATGTTGAATCAGGATAAAGTATGCCAGTTGTCGATCCGGTAAGTGTAAGCCAGTTTACTGTAGGATCAACCGATACATTATAATTAATACTTTGAGTACCGTTTATCGAAAGAGTATAAGTTTTTTCAGATGGAGTGAAAGGACCTCCAACAGGTCCTGAAGATCTAAAGTCAGAATTTGGATTTACGTTAAGCCCAATAGCTTTAGCAAGAGCTTTCATGCAGAAATTCCCTGTCCCCGGATATGGATTACCACTCCAGTTATAAAGATCTTTCCAAACACCACCATCCCTGTAGTAACTTTCACATGAATCTGATGAAGATTCCACTATGACTTTGTATTTTGCTCCGAGTAATACAGGAACATCCGATGTCCTATCATAAGGATGCCCACCATGTGATAATTGAAGATAGACATAAAAACTGTCTCCCTGTGCATATACAACCGGTGTTGCAAAGTCAACAGTGTAAAAACCGACATATTCAACAAAACCACTTTCCGCAGACATCAGGTTCTGAAGACTTCCTCCTGTAAAACTGTTGTAAATTTTCACATTATAGAAAACACTGTCGTTCGCAACAAAAAAGCTCACAGCTTCAATTGAGTGATCCCCTTCTGCTTTAAAAGCATTAAAAGCCTCTGTTGTATTATCTTTAGTATCTCTCCAGCCATGGTAATCATGATAATATATAATATCATACTGCATTGGTTCAACTTCCTGAAATGATACTGCTCCCATCTGAGGTTCCTGACAGCACCACTTATCATAGTATGATATCCAGAAATAACCATTGTTCCCCCAACCTGATCCCCAGCTGTTCTTGCATAGCCATGCGCCAGGCAGGGGTGCCTGTGTTGTCAGTGTATCATCCCAGCCAATAATTGCAATTGCATGATTGGGAAGTTCAGTACTACCCGGTGGTTGATAATGAATATAATTTGAAATATATCCTGAAGAATAATACATACATGTGCCCATCACACCATAAGAAATTATTGCCTGTTTTACAGTGTTTATATTGCTCAAATTCGAATCAGCCACAAGCCACTGGACCTGCCTTGGATAAAAATAACAGTAAGAATCCAGTCTACGTGGGGGAGCAGTAGTAAAAGACTGACCATCAATATCTCTTACAGCTCCTTCTCCTCTGCTCAAATATGCTGTTGTCACCATGTAATCACCACCCTCATGAACAACAAGACCATTTCCAGTAGGTGGATTGATATCATCATTATTCCACTGATTAAAACCATTCCACCAGTCAAGATGATATTCTGCAAGATCGGGTTCTCCTGCTTGACCGGAATTAGTCCATGCACCGCTCATCAATAGATTTCCCTCAATAGCAGCCATAGCACCATGTGTCCAACAGGTTCCTCCCTGCTGATCTTTTACAGAAGTAACATAGTTTGTTCCACCTACATCCCTGAGATCATAGGTTATGGGAGGATCGGCTGATAATGAAATTGTTAAAAATACAAAAATAATTAAAATGAAAAAAAATAAATTGGAATGTTTCATATTATCCCTCCATAGATATTGATTGTTTTTAAGAAAATATTTAAAAAGATTAATACTAAATGAAATAATTGTCTACATTCTTTTAAATATTTGCAAATCACATCTATCCGATTTAATTTTTAAGTATTAATATTGATCTTTTATACCTTAATTTACAGAAATAATTCTTATACAAATATTGAGAACAATAAATATAAATTCTAATAATTATATTATACTCATGTAAATTTCAACTCGATACCTGTTAATTGTAAACTATTTAATTATATAAGGAAGAAAGGTGAGACAGGGGGGTAACAGTCTCACCTTTCAGAGCAGAGAAAAGAAAGGGGTGTGTATAAATACAATATATTATATATTGAAGATAAATTCAAAGGTTATTCATCTTTATTTTCAGTTTTTTTTCTTCTTCCTCTTCTTGTAGTTTTCTTAACTTCTTTTTTTTCTTCAGGTAAAATTATCTCTATAAAAGCAATTCTTGCATTATCGCCTTTTCTGTAATCAAGGTTCATAATCCTTGTATATCCACCATTTACAGATTTAAAATTTTGTATTATATCGTTAAAAAGAATCTTTACAGCCTCTTTTCCATATAGTAACCGTGCAACATTTCTTCTCGCATTGAAATCATCTTTTTTGGCTGTAGTAATAATTTTTTCAATAAAAGGACGAAGTTCTCTTGCAATGGATTTAGTGGTTTTAATTCTCTTATATAAAATTAAAGATGTTGCTGCATTTCTTAAAAGAGCATTTCTTGCAGCAGGATTTCTTCCTAATTTTCTGCCTTTTATCCTATGTCTCATCTTCTTTCTCCGTTTTTTCGTTTTCTAAGTATTCACTGATGTCTAAACCAAATTGAAGACCTTTCCCTTCAAGGACCTTAATCAATTCCTGTAATGATCTTTTTCCAAAATTCTTGTATTTCAGCATTTCCTGCTCTGTTTTCTGTACAAGATCTCCAAGAGTCTTTATTGAAGCTTCTTTAAGACAATTTGCCGCTCTAACTGATAATTCAAGTTCTTCTACTTTTTGAGAAAGCAATTTCTTCATCCTTCTCTTGTCTTCATCAATTTCGGGTTCAATAATTACTTCCGGTTCTTTTTCAAAATTGATCAAAACTTCAGCATGATCTTTTAAAATCTTTCCTGCATGTGATAGGGCATCCAGAGGTTTCATAGTGCCATCTGTGTATATCTCTAAAATTAATTTGTCAAAATCAGTTCTATTTCCAACCCTTGTATTCATCACTTGAAATTTTACATTGACAACAGGTGTGAATATTGCATCAAGGAATATCGCTCCAACAGGGGCATTTTTAGTTTTAAGTCTTTCGGAAGGACAATACCCAAGCCCGGAGGTTACTTCCATTTCCATTTCAATTTCACCATTTTTACCAAGTGAACATAACTCTAACTCAGGATTTACTATTTCAATCCCCATTGGTGCCCAGATGTCACTTGCTTTTACCTTACCAGGACCTTTTTTACTCAATTCCAAAATAATAGGAAGGTCGACTTCTGCATTAATTTTGACTTTTTTCAATCTCATCAATATTTCGACAACATCTTCCATGACACCGGTGATAGAGGTGAATTCATGTTCTACACCTTCAATTTTAACTCTGGTTATTGAAGCTCCTTGAATCGATGATATCAATATTCTTCTTAATGCATTCCCAAAAGTATAACCAAAACCCCTTTCCAGAGGTGAAAATACAAACCTGCCGAATTTATCATTTTCTTCTTCAATATTAATACTTTTAGGTATTTGTAGAGGTTTAAGTTTCATGTACTTACTTCTCCCCTTTACTTGGAGTAAAGCTCTATAATTAGATGTTCGCGTATATCAGGAGGTAGATCCGTTCTTTCAGGAACAGCATTAAAAACTCCCTTCATCTGAGTGTCATCAAGATGGATCCAGCTTGGAACACCTCTGTTCTTACGAGCTTCAATTGATCCGACAATGTATTTATTTCCCCGGGTTTTCTCTTTTACTTCAATTGTGTCGCCAACTTTGATTTGATATGACGGTATATCAACTTTTTGTCCATTGACCAGTATATGACCATGCTTTATGAGTTGTCTTGCTGATTTTCTTGAAAAGGAAAATCCTGTGCGAAATGTAACATTATCCAACCGTTGCTCTAAAATCTGAAGAAGTATTGTTCCTGTAACTCCTTTTCTTTTTGAAGCTTTTTCATAATAATTTCTGAACTGCTTTTCAAGAATACCATATATTCTTTTTACTTTCTGTTTTTCTCTTAACTGATCTCCATAGCTGTTCAGTTTTCTCCTTCTGTGCTTTCCTATGACACCGGGAGGATTGCTCTCTCTTTTTTCAATAGAACATTTAGTAGAAAAACACCTTTCCCCTTTAAGAAAGAGTTTTACTCCTTCCCTTCTGCATAGTCTACAATTAGGTCCTGTATATCTTGACATTATTTTCTCCTTTATACTCTTCTCTTCTTTGGAGGTCTGCATCCATTATGAGGAATAGGAGTCACATCTTTAATTAAAACAATCTCCAAACCAGCAGCTTCCAATGATCTGATGGACGATTCCCTTCCAGGTCCAGGTCCTTTAACCCAGACTTCAACCCTTTTCAAGCCTAAGTTTATCGCTTTTTTAGCAGCATCTCTTGAAGCTTCCCCAGCTGCAAAAGGAGTTCCCTTCCTCGATCCTTTTTGTCCGGTCGTACCAGAAGAAGCCCATGATATGGTATTCCCTGTCAAATCTGTTAAAGAAACAATTGTATTATTGAATGTGGAGAAAATATGAGCAATTCCGGATGGATCTACTTTTACTTTTTTTACTCTCTTCTGAGCTCTTACTCTTTTTGCTGCCGCCACATAACCTCCTATATTATCTATTTTTTAAGTGTTTTTTTCTTAAGTGCAATAGCACCTTTTTTAGGTCCTTTACGCGTTCTAGCGTTTGTTTTAGTTCTCTGTCCCCTGACCGGAAGACCTCTCATGTGTCTGTAGCCTCTATAACTCTGAATTTCCTTTAATCTTTTTATGTTCTGTGAAACTTCAGATCTTAACTGCCCTTCAACTTTTACATTTTCTTCAATATACCTTCTGATTTTTTCAACATCTTTATCTGACAATTTATCAGTCCTTAAATCAGGACTGAGACCAATTGAACTGATAATTTTCTTCGATGTCGGCAATCCAATTCCAAAAATGTATGTTAATGCAAATTCCAATCTTTTATTTCTTGGTAGGTCAACACCTGCAATTCTTGCCAATAAACACCTCCTATCCCTGACGTTGTTTGTGTCTTGGATTTTTCTTACAGATGATTCTAATTACTCCATTCCTTTTAATCACCTTACAATCCCTGCATATTTTCTTTACTGATGTTCTTACTTTCATAATTGCCCCTTTATTTCTGTCTATATATGATCCTTCCCCTGGTCATATCATAAGGAGAAAGTTCAACTGTTACTCTATCACCAGGTAATATTTTAATATAATGAATTCTCATCTTTCCTGATAGATATGCCTGGACTATATGTTCAGTGTTTTCAAGTTTCACCTTGTATTTCAATCCCGGAAGTACTTCTTCTACTATTCCAGTAATCTGAATACCTTTCTTTTTTGATTTTCCGTTACTGGTCATTAATTGCTTTCTCCAATTTTTTAGTTACTTCATCAATCAAGTCATTACCAGATATTTGTAAAACCTTATATTCCCGGTTATAAAACTCAATTAAAGGTTCTGTTTTTTCTCTGTAAACACTTAACCTCTGCTTGATTATCTCGGGATCATCATCTTCACGAACTCTCAAACTTACTTTACAAAGATCGCATATTAAATCATTTTTAGGAGGTTTGACAAGTAAATTATATACTTTTTGACATAGTGGACAAATTCTCCTGTTAGAATTTCGTTTTATGATCTCCTTCTGGTCAACATTAATATAAACAACAATATCAATATATCCGTTTGCTGACGATAATATTTTATCCAGACTAACAGCTTGCTCTATAGTTCTAGGAAAACCGTCAAGTATAAAACCATTCACAACACCTTCGAATGAATCAAAGTAATCCTTTATAATACCGAGTATGATATTATCAGGGACAAGTTCTCCATTTTTCATATAGACATTGGCTAATCTTCCAAGATCAGTATTGTTTTCAACATTTTTTCTCAATATATCACCAGTTGAGACAGTGTTATAATTATTTCTGGATGATAGAATCATCGCCTGTGTTCCTTTTCCTGCACCAGGAGGACCGAGAAAAATTATTATCTTCTTCTTATGATACATCCAGTCTTTACCTTCTACCTCTTATCTTACCTTTACTTAAAAAGCCGTCATAATGCCTCATCATAAGCTGAGCTTCAATTTGTCTCATTGTATCGAGAATGACACCAACGATAATTAAAAGTGAAGTACCTCCGAAGTAGAAAGGAAGATCGAACTTCCTTATCAAGATCATCGGAAGAACTGCAATGAATGCAAAGAACATAGATCCTGGTAATGTAATTCTGCTTATAACATAATCTATATATTCTGCTGTTTTTTTCCCAGGTCTCTGTCCGGGTATAAAACCGCCATATTTCTTCATATTATCAGCAAGATCATTAGGATTGATAACAACAGATGTATAGAAATAAGCAAAGAAAACAATAAGAATTACATAACAAATTATATACAATAACTCTCCGGGTTGAAACCATGATGTTATTAATGCTAAAACTGATGATGCACTTGCATTTCCCTGAAAAAACTGAGCTATTGTCTGTGGAAACATCATTATTGACTGGGCAAAGATAATTGGAATAACTCCAGCACTATTTACATTCAAAGGTAGATGTGTTGATTGACCACCATAAATTTTTCTTCCAACAACTCTTTTAGCATATTGAACAGGTATTCTTCTCTGTCCCTGTGTAATCATGACAACTGACGCTGTAATTAAAACCATGAATACCAAAATAAATGCTATGGTGAATATACTTATCACTCCACTTTGAAACATTGCAATTGTCTGAGCAAACTGAATTGGCATTCGAGCTAAAATACCAACCATAATTATAAGAGAGATACCATTACCTATACCTACCTCTGTTATTCTTTCACCAAGCCACATAACAAACACAGTTCCTGCTGTAAGTGTAATCATTGTTGTAAATATAAACATCATCCCCGGTGTTGTAACCAATCCTATCCCTTCAATACTCTGTGATTGAAGGAATATTGCTATTCCAAAGGATTGAAATGCAGCGAGACCAACTGTTGTGTATCTTGTGTACTGAGTAATCTTTTTTCTTCCTTCCTCTCCTTCTTTCTGAAGTTTCTGAAGAGCAGGAACTACAGCTGCTAATAATTGAAAAATAATCGAAGCTGTAATATATGGCATTATGCCAAGTGCGAAAATCGTTGCTCTGCTGAGATTACCTCCGGCAAATATATCAAAAAGCCCAAGTATCCCCATTTTCTGAGCCTGGAAGAATTTAGCAATTGCAGCTGCATCAATACCTGGAAGTGGAACATGACCACCAAGTCTATAAAGAAGAAGAAGAAGAATTGTGAATAACAGTTTTTTCCTTAATTCTTCGACTTTTAAAATATTTCTAAAGCTTTTAATCACTTATTACTCCCTTTTGTGATTAATTCTACTTTCCCACCAGCTTTTAAAATTTTTTCTTTTGCAGTATTTGAAATAGCATGTACTTTCACACTGATTTTCTTATCAAGTTCACCAACACCAAGAATTTTAATTTTTTGTTTTTTCTTAATCATTCTTTTCTGAAGAAGTATTTCAGGTGTTATCTCTTCAATCTTTAAATTCATAATTCTATCCAGGTTAAAAACTTCATATTCTTTTCTTGTGTAGTTTGTAAAACCCCTTTTTGGAATCAATCTCTGAAGAGGCATTCTTCCACCTTCAAACCAAGCAGGGATTGATGACCCAGATCTGGACAGTTGTCCTTTAGTACCTCTTGTAGCAGTTTTACCATGTCCGGATCCAATCCCCCTACCCACTCGTTTTTTCTTTTGACGAGAACCAATTGATGGTTTCAATTCATGTAATTTCATTTTTCCAACTCCTCAATCCGGACAATATGACTAATTTTATTGATCATTCCTCTGATCACAGGAGTATCTTCTTTAATAACACTGTCCCTAATACGATGCAATCCAAGTGATCGAACTGTCCTTTTCTGTTTTATTTTGTAACCAATTGTACTTCTTATTTGTGTTATTCTTAATTTCTTCATGATAAAACCTCACTGAATCTCATAAATTACATTAATTATTTACCTCTTCGAAGGTAATATATCTTCAATTTTTTTATTTCTGTATCTTGCGATTTCTTCAGGATTTTTTAATGTTCTTAAACCATTTAGTGTTGCACGTGCAAGATTGATGGCAGTATTAGAACCAAGAGATTTTGTTAGTACATCTCTAATACCCGCAGCAGTTAAAACAGCCCCTACTGTAGGACAAGCAATAACACCTGTACCTTGTGAAGCCGGTTTTATTATTACATGGCTTGCTCCCTGGTGACCTTTAACCTCATGTGGTATTGTTGTTCCGTAAATATTAATCTTTTCCATAGTTCTTTTTGCTTTTTCCGTAGCTTTTCTTATAGCATTAGCTATTTCAGAAGCTTTCCCAAGACCTACACCTACTTGACCATGCCCATTACCTACTACTACTACTGCAGTAAATTTAAATCTTCTTCCGCCTTTTATTACTTTTGCGACTCTTTTGATCGCTACTGTCTGATCAAAAGTTTCACTTTGATCCACTAAGTCCTCCTATCAAAACTTTAGTCCTCCTTCCCTGGCTCCTTCAGCTAATGCTTTAACTCTTCCATGGTATTTGAATCCACCTCTGTCAAAAACAACAGTCTTAATATTATTTTTAAGAGCCTTTTCTGCCAGTATTTTGCCAACAGCTTTTGAAACTACAATCTTTCCAGTCTCATCCTTTCCTGTTTTTATAAGGTCTTTATCCTGAATAGATGAAGCTGAAAGAATTACATTTCCAGTTGTATCATTAATCAACTGAGAGTAAATATTCTTTGAACTTCTAAAAACACATAAACGTGGTATTTGCTCTGTTCCTGAAATTTTAGTTCTTACACGTTTATGTCTGTGTAAACGAATTTCTCTTTTTACTTTATTTTTATCCATACAATCTATCCTCTTATTATCTTATTTGACTGTTGCTGCAGCTTTACCTGCTTTTCTTCTTACCCATTCTCCACGATATTTGATACCCTTGCCTTTGTAAGGTTCGGGTGGTTTAATAGATCTGATTAAAGCTGCCATTTGTCCGACAACCTGCTTATCAATGCCATTTATTGTAATTACCGTACCATTGGGATTGACATTGAATTTAATTCCTTCAAGTCTTCTTATCCACTTACTTGTTCGTGTCTTTTTTTCTGATACTCCTGGAGGAGCTTTGTCTGTAACTTTGACAGGATGAGAAAAACCTATGTTTATTGTAAGGTTTTCTCCTTCTAAAGCCGCCCTGTATCCTGTACCGTTAATTTCAAGAACTTTTTCAATACCTTTTGAAACTCCTTCTATCATATTTGCTACCAGAGAACGAGTAAGTCCATAATAATTATTAAATTTTTCATCTTTTAGAATAAAATTTATTTCATTTTCTTTTTTCTTAGCTTCAATCACATCAGGTAAAGTTCTCTCCAATATTCCTAGAGGTCCTTTAACTTGTATAATACTTCCGGTTATTTTTACTTTAACACCTGATGGAATTTCTATCGGTTTTTTTCCTATTCTCGACATAAATCACCTCACCAAATTTTGCATAAAAGCTCGCCTCCAACTTTTTTCTTTCGAGCTTCAGCGTCAGTCATCAAACCTAAAGGTGTTGATAGTATCGCAATACCAAGATTATTCAAAATTCTCGGAATATTCCTGGATCCTCTGTAAACTCTCAAGCCAGGCTTGCTAATTCTCTGAAGATCTGTTATCATCGGTTTATTATCCGATAGATACCTGATTTCAACAGTGAATTCTTTAATTAAACCTTCTTCAGGAACTTGTACTGATTTAAGATATCCCTCTGCTTCCATTATTTTTGCCATTTGAAACTTTAGTTTTGAATAAGGGATTTTCACATTTCCACCTCTAATTCTCACTATATTTCTTATCCTTGTTAACATATCTGCTACCGGATCAGTCATCGACATAATATTCCCCCTACCAACTCGCTTTTTTCACGCCAGGTAAATGCCCTTGTAAAGCCAATTCTCTAAAGCAAATACGACATAGCCCGAAGTCTCTAATGAATCCTCTGCTTCTTCCACAGCGCGAACAGCGGTTGTAAGCTCTTACTTTAAACTTTGGAGGTCTTTTATGTTTAGCTAGCCAAGATCTTTTAGCCATTCTCCCTCCTATCTCTCATTCGTTCTTGAAAAAGGCACACCCATGAGTTCAAGTAATGTTCTTGCTTCTTCATCGGTTTTTGCCGTTGTCACCATTGTTACATTCATACCCATTACAGAATAGACTTTATCATAGTTAATTTCCGGAAAAACTGTCTGTTCTGTAATACCAAAATTATAATTTCCTCTCCCATCAAATCCATTTAAATTGAATCCCCTGAAATCCCTGATTCTCGGAGCAGCAACATTCATAACTCTGTCAAAAAATTCATACATCCTGTTATTTCTCAGAGTCACCTTCACTCCAATTGGCATTCCTTCTCTTAACTTGAAATTTGATATCGCTTTTTTTGCTTTTCTGATTGTTGGATGCTGTCCTGTTATCAGAGAAATATCTCTTACTGCTGCTTCTATCAGTTTTGATTCACTTACTGCCTTTCCAAGTCCCATATTCACTACTATTTTATCAAGTCTGGGAACTTTCATAGTATTGGTATAATTGTGTTTCTTTTTCAACTCCTTGATCACAGTAGAATAGTAAAAAGTTTTTAGTCTGGGAATCATTTTATCTTCAACAGATACTTTTGTTTTT
>CBDUTX010000042.1:0-10834 GCA_965370235.1 uncultured Desulfuromonadaceae bacterium
CTTCATTCTTCCTTTATTGATAAAAATTCAGAAACACTATCTTCAGATCTAAAAAAATTTATTCTAACTAATCTTGGATTTGGTGACTTCATTTTCAGAAACTTATCAGGAGAGGAAATCTCAAGAGCTAAAACATTGGATGAATTAAAAGAGCAATTAATTAAAATTCCAGATGAATCCCTATTATATCATGCACAAAACAACCATTTTTCAAGTTGGTTAATGGCAAGAGGTGAAATTAAAATCGCTAAAAGCTTACAAAAAGTCAAAGTATCAGATTTTGAATATACAAAAGAAATGAGATATCACCTGATTAATATATGTGATGTAGTTGAATACAAGAAAATAAAAGGAAAAATAATTAATTTTGATGATAAATATATAAATGAAGGAATCAACATAGCACGTCTTTATGAAGGTTCACTTGGAGGTAAAGGTCGGGGAATAGCATTTTTAAACACTCTAATACATAATACTTCTTTAGAAAATTCTATACCCGGATCAATGATAAAAATACCAAAAACAGTAATAATTGGTACAGAAGCTTTTGACAACTTCATGGAAAAAAATGATCTAATAAATTTTGTAAACCAGGAAACTGACATTAATGAAATTAAAAATAAATTTCTAAAATGCTCTTTGCCTGAAAATTTAATTGACAATTTAAAGAAATATCTTCAAAAAGTAAAATATCCAATTGCAGTTCGATCATCCGGATTATTTGAGGATTCTATCTCACATCCTTTCTCCGGACTTTATAACACATTTATTATTCCTAATAATCATCCGGATATCGAAGTTAGATTGCATCAATTAAAAGAATCAATAAAGTTAGTTTATGCTTCTGTTTACTCAAAAAATGCCAAGAGTTACTTTGAAGCTGTTAATTATAAAATTGAAGAAGAGAAAATGGCAGTTGTTTTACAAAAAGTTGTCGGAAATAGATATTATGATGTTTTTTATCCTAATATTTCCGGTGTTGCTCAATCTTACAATTATTATCCTTTTTCCTATATAAAACCTGCCGATGGAATAGCTGTAATTGCAGTTGGACTCGGCACTTATGTTGTTGAAGGAGAAAAATCATATAGTTTTTGTCCAAAATATCCAAAAATTGAAATCGAATCTCAAGAAGGAATGGTCAATAACACACAGAAAAAATTTGTAGCAATTGATATGTCTACTACATCTGTTAATCTTCTTGAAGGAGAAGATTCTACTCTTGTAAAAATTCCAATATCTGAAGCTGAAAAACATGGCACTTTACCTCAATGTGCTTCAGTATGGGATCGGAATGAAAATAAAATCAAGCCTGGTTTGTTCGGGCAAGGACCAAGAGTGATTAATTTTGCACAAATATTAAAATACAAATCATTTCCTTTGCCAAAAATTATAGAAAGAGTCTTATACATATTAAAAACTGCACTCGGTACTCCTGTAGAAATTGAGTTTGCTATAGAGCTAAGTGCAAAACCGAAACCAACTTTTTTCCTTCTTCAAGTAAAACCCTTCATTCGAAAAGTTGATAATGTAGAAGTTGAAATTGAAAATATTGATAAAGAAAATATCCTTCTTTTTACTAATAAAGCGCTCGGAAATGGTAAAATTCAAAATATTTATAACATAATATATATTAACCCGGACAGATTTAACAAATCAAAGACAAGATCAATTGCTGATGAGATTGAAAAATTTAATGATACAGCAAAAGAAAATAATATTCATTATATTCTAATGGGACCTGGTAGATGGGGAACAAGAGATGAATGGTTAGGCATCCCGGTAAAATGGAATCAAATTTCAAATTCAAAAACAATTATCGAGTACGGATTAAAAGATTTTCAAATAGATCCCTCATTAGGATCTCACTTTTTTCATAATATAACCTCTATGAACATTGGATATTTCTCTATTCCTTATAAATCCAAAGAAAGCTTCATAAATTGGGAGTGGTTGAAAAACCAAAATGTAAAACAAAAAGGAAAATACCTTGTTCATGTTGAAGTTAAAAAAACTTTAACAATTCTCATGGATGGTAGAAAACAAACAGCTATGGTGTATGTCGAAAATAAATAATAAATTTAAATACTTTATAGTTGTTTTAATAAGCCTATCTTCGGCATTGTTTTTTTTTCATTCAATCAGTAAATTATGGCCTCTGGCTGACTTTGAAATTCACAGTTCTGAAAAACCTTTGGTAGAGCGGTCAACAAATTACCTGAAATCATTTAATTATAATGTTGAAGACTATGATGTTTGTATCTTTTTAACACTTGATGAAGAAGCTTTAACTTATGTTGAAACTGAATTCAGTTCAACTTATGCTCAGGATTTAATAAGAAGTGGAGAAAAAATATACTGCTTTAACATAATATACAAAAAAAGAGGAGTTCCTGATGCTTTTTATGTAGCAATACATCCGACATCAGGAATTCTCGGCTGGTTTAAAGAAATAAAAACTGATGAAAACGGAGCAAAAATTGATATTAAAACTGCAAGATCAATTTCAGAAAATTTTTTCATCCTGACTGAAAGTATTCAAAGAGGGGAATGGAAAGAAACTGGAGTTAATATTATTGATTATCCCGAGAGAAGAGATTTTGAATTCTACTATGAAAGAATAATATCAAAAATTCCTGAATTAAGAGAAAGACTGGAGATAAAAATAGCAGGGATCAATGTTGTTAAAATGAAAAGAAAACTTTTAGTTCCTTCAAACTTCAACGAAGAAATAATAAGAAAAAGAGCACCGGAGGAAATATTAAGATTAATCGGATTTATTTTAATGATTATAGGTTCAATTTCAGCATTTATTATTTTTATCTTCAGCCTTAACAGAGGAGAAATAAATCTGGGAAAAATAATATTACCTGTTGCAGCAGTATCAGTCTGCTGGTTGTTAACAAATTTATTCCAGACTTCCTATTTGTTCACAAATTGGGACTCTCTCTGGCCAAAATGGCTGTCCTATTCACGAACATTAGTTTACTTAATTACTGCAGATCTGCAGGTATTAATTCTTTTTCTTGCTTTAGTAGCTTCCGGAGACAGTTTAAATAAAAAAATGTTTACAGAAAAAGGTAAATCACTCTGGATCTTATTCAAAGGGAAATTAATTAACAGAGATGTCGTATCTTCTACATTCCGTGGTTTTTTAATTGGTCTTGTCTCGGGAGCTTTGATTTCAATAATTGTAATTTTAATATCTTTCGACAAAAACTCATTGACCTCAATACAGCCGAGAGGTTTTTATTTCTATATTCTGAATTCTTCATTCCCTCAATTCACATCTTTTCTTTACTTCCTGCTAATAGCATTAATTGAGGAATTCGGTTACAGGTACTTCGGTATAATATGGTTTTTAAAACTAACTAAAAAATCCTTTATAGCTGTATTTATCACTTCAATAATTTATGGTTTAACTCATGCTACTATGTCTTTTTTACCACCAGCCCAGCCCTTTTGGGGAAGAGCTGTAGTTATGACAGCAATAGGGATTTTCTGGGGAATTAGTTTTTTAAAATTTGATTTGCTGACTGTTGTAACAGCTCATATTACGGCAGATTTGTTCATCTTTAACTTTCCGGGAATATCATCGGGTAATATATCCACAGTAATATCAAGTTATTCTGTTCTCCTTATTCCCATTCTTCCTGTTTTAGTCTTTACTGTATTTAATCTAAGAAAAACAATCAGGCATTTTTCAGGTCTATAGTTATAATATTTTATACATGATTTTTGTCATATATATCCCAAAATTCACCAAGTTTAATATGAAAAACCATATCAGCATAAACATCGAGAGGAGTTTTTGATATTGTTATAATGACAAGAAAAGCTCCCTTTCTCTTTGCCATAATCGGGAATGAAGCCGCCGGTTGAACTACAAGAGATGTTCCTGCTGTAATCATTAGATCACAATTTTCCGAAAGTACTGAAGCTCTTTTCAGATCTTCTTCATTTAATGCTTGCCCGAATGAAATCGTATCAGGTTTAATGATACCTCCACACTCAGAACATCTTGGAGTTCCTTTTGACAGATCAAGGTCTTTAAATATTTCTTCTGAAAGTTTTATATTTCCGCAAGAGAAACACCTTGTTTTTAAATTTGTTCCATGAAGATTTACAATTACATCAACATTTAATCCGCTTTTCTCATGAAGACCATCTATATTCTGAGTTATCAGTCCTTTCAACTTTTTCCTGTTATAGAGCTCCTTAAAAAACAAATGTGTTTTACCTGGTTTTGAATTTATCATTGAATTCCATAGTTCAATTTTTCTCTCCCAGTAAATTATTCTCTTCTCTTCATTCGATAAAAATTCATCAATAAATACAGGTCTAAATTTGTCCCATATTCCTCCCTTGCTTCTGTAATCCGGTATTCCCGATTCAGTACTTATACCGGCACCTGTAAATCCGACAATGTTATCAGAAGATTCAATAATTTTTATGAATTCATTTATTCTTTCTTTCATGTTCTATCAGACATTTTTTTCGCCACTTCCCTGCTGAATATCAGCCAAAATCTCCGTTTTGTTTTATCACCCTGTGGCATGGAATTATAATTGGAATTCGATTTCTGCTGTTTACATTTCCTGCAGCTCTGTAAGCTTCAGGATTTTCAATTGCAAATGCAATCTCTTTATACGATTTGGTTTGTGCATATGGAATATTTTTAACTTCATTCCATACCTTTATTTGAAAATCAGATCCATAGATATCAATATTAATTGTAAAATTTTTAAGATCCCCCTTGAAGTAAGCATATACTTGTTTTAGACATTCTGTAATTATTCTATTTTCAATTATTTTAATATTCGGTCTTTTATCATAATATTCCACAGATATAAGAAATTTCTCAGTTGCCTTTATAAGCAGATAACCAATTTTTGATCTGTAAATTGAATTATATTCTATCTTTTTCAAACCCCGACCCTAAAAAAGTAATCTTTCTACTTCTTCGATGACTATATGTAAAATGGTCATGTGGACTTCCTGTACTCTGTCAGATGTATCTGCTGAAATAATAAATTGATAATCACATTTCCCTTTAAGTTTTCCTCCGTCTTTTCCAAGCAGAGCAATCGTTTTCATCTTCAATTTCTCTGCTGCTCGGACAGCTTTGATAACATTTTCCGAATTTCCACTCGTTGAAAGAGCTATGAGGATATCTCCTTCCTTTCCAAATGCTTCCACTCCTCTTGAGAATATTCTATCAAAACCGTAATCATTTCCAACACAGGTAATGTGTGACGGATCAGTCAAAGAAATCACAGGCAATGCTCTTCTTTCCTTCCTGAACCTTCCTGTAAACTCTTCGGCAAAATGCATAGAATCACAGGCACTTCCTCCGTTACCGCATATTAAAATCTTTTTGTTCTCTTTAAAGACATCTGCAATGAGCTGAGAAACTTTCTCTGTAATTTTTATATTCTCTTCATCTTTCAAAAAACTATCAAGTGTTCCTGCCGCATCCTGAAAAGATTGTTCTATGTGTTTTTTCATATTTCACCTTTCTTTATTTTCTCTGAAACAACAAATTTTGCTTTTTCTATGATTTCGGATATCGATATTTTTAAATCCCTGGACAGTCGCAAACAGTCTTCGTATTCAGGAGAAATTTTAATGATTTCTTTACCAATATACCCGAGTTTCACTTTTACATGACCATATTCTGTCATGATATTAATAATGTTTCTTTTAAGCTTTTTTCTTTTCACATCCTGCAATCTCACTCCAAAAGTAGTTGTCTCTCTGAATAATTTATCCAATATTTTATCTGTTTTATCATTTGGCGACATTACGGTCAGTTCCACCCCGGGTCTGTTTTTTTTCATCATCACCTGATTAATGTAAATATCGAGAGCGCCGAGATTGAAAATATCATCCATCAAATTGTTGTATCTTTGAGGGTTCATATCATCAATGTTTGTCTTTATAATGGTTACCCTGTCAGATTCAAAACTTTCCTGTTTCACCTCTCCTATTATCAATCTGAGAACATTAGGAAATGAAAGTTCTCTTGATCCGGCTCCATATCCAATTCTATCAACAACCATTTCAGGAAAATAATCAAATTGCTCGACACAATTTTTCAAAAGAGCTGCTCCTGTCGGAGTCGTCATCTCAAATTTAACATTATTTGAAAAAACCGGAACTCCCTTTAATATTTCAATTGTTGCAGGAGAAGGCAGAGGAATTATTCCGTGTTGACATTTCGTAAAACCTGATCCGAGATGTACCTTTGAAGAATAACACTTCTCTATCCCCAACTCATCTAATCCGATAACAGATGCTAAAATATCAACTATAGAATCAATTGCACCCACTTCATGGAAATGTATGTTTTCAATTTTAATACCGTGTACTTTTGCTTCAGCTTTTGCAATAGTTTTGAAAATTTCAAATGCTCTACCTTTAACTCCGTCATCAAGATCACTGCCTTCAATAATATCCCTGATATCATTGATATTTCTTTCTTTTGCTTCGGTCTTGTCTACAACATTGAATTTAACAGCAGTTAAACTTCCTCTTGTCACATTTTTCATGTTAATACTAAAATCAGGAATATTCAGTTTTTTAAGATTTTTTTCAAGCTTTGCAAAATTCAATCCTGCATCGAGTAAAGAAGCTACAAACATATCTCCGCTGACACCGGAATTACAATCAAAATATGCTACTCTCATCCTTTAAAGCCTTTATTTACAATACCCGCAAAATATCCGGCACCAAAACCATTGTCAATATTTACAACAGAGACACCGGGAGCACAGCTGTTCAGCATAGTTAAGAGTGCAGAAAGACCATTAAAACTCGCACCGTAACCTATGCTTGTAGGAACAGCAATTACAGGTTTATCAACCAATCCCCCCATAATGCTCGGAAGAACTCCATCCATTCCGGCAGCTACAATGATGATATTTGCTTCTTGTATCTTATCAAGACTGTCTATTACTCTGTGAAGCCCTGCAACTCCTATATCATATATTCTTATCACTTCATTTCCCATTATCTCTGCAGTAACTGCTGCTTCCTCTGCAACAGGAATGTCTGCTGTTCCAGCAGTTACTACGGCAATTTTTCCTGAAGAAACAGGTTCCTTTTTTTCTCCGAAAAGAATTATTTTTGCCTCTTTAAAATAAGTGTTTTTTTCTGTAAGCTCATTCAATTTATCAATTATTATTTTATTTACTCTCGTTAACATAACAGTTTTGTGATGTTTTAAAAGTCTTTCCACAATTCCTTTCACCTGCACCGGTGTTTTACCCTCGCAAAAAACAACCTCCGGGAATCCCTTTCTGATTTCTCTGTGAAAATCGATCTTTGCATATCCGATGTCCTTAAAGGGAAGAATTTTCAATTTTTCTACAGCTTCTGTGACATCAATAACACCACTTTTTACATCCAGTAATACTTTCAATAATTTTTCTTTATCCATAATGCTTTAATCCATACTCCCTGTTCTGTATCCTAAAAGATCAAGACTGGCATATTTATATCCAAGTCCTTTTAAATAAACATCTGTTTTAATATTATTCCCTTCTTTTAAAAAGGTTTCCATATCCCTTTGTAAAAGTTCAATCCTCGCAAGATCTCCATGTTCTCTTACTCTTACAAAATTAAATCCATTGTTTTTTAGAAAATCCTCGGCAAGTTCTACTTTTACAAGATTTTCTGTTGTCAGTTCTGTATTTTTCGGAAATCTTGTTGCCAGACAACTTTCCGAAGGGTCGTTCCAGTTAAAAAATGAAAATAAAAATAATATCTTTCTAACATCTTCTTTTATTATCCCTGCTTGTTCAATAGGTGTTTTTATACCAAATTCATTTGCAGCAGCTCTACCCGGTCTGTACTTTTCTCTGTCATCATAATTTGAGCCATCAGCTATGAATTCGATATCAAAAAATTCTGCAATACTTTTTAGTTTTTTATAAATTCTCCTCTTGCACAGATAACATCTTTCCCCTTCTTCAGAAATATCCAGAGCTTCGTTTTTACCAATTCTTAAAATAAAGTTTTTTACACTTATAAAATTTGACAATTTTATCACTCTGTCAATAATTCTCATTGATATCAGAGGCGAAACAAGCGTTATAGATATTACATTGTTCTGACCAAGCACATCTACTGCGGTCTTTAGAAGGAGTGTACTGTCAACTCCTCCTGAGAATGCAATTAAAACCTTTTTGTAGGATAGAAGTATTTCCTTTAATAAATTATATTTGTAGATCAGTTTATTCATTATAAATAGATGTGATATTATTTTCGATTATAAATCTTATTTTATATACCTGTCAAAGAAACAGATAATTTTATTGATCTTTGTTCTTTCTTTGTGATTTTCTAATTGTTGATGAGAGATTTATACGAAGTATAAAGATTTCATCATTTCCTTAAATTCTTTTCTTTTTGGTGATACTGAGAGGGGCATTGATCATTGTTCATTGCTCATTGATCTAGGGAATTGATCATTGTTTATTGATCATTGTTCATTGTTTTTTCTCTGTGGTCTCTGTCTTCCTCTGTGTATTATTTCATTACAGGAAATTCTTTTCCTGTTCATTCTCGAAGAGAATGGTCAGGTTGTTAATGATAATAAATTGAATTTATTCATATTTATTGAATTAATAATCTGATGTTTGAAATACTCCGTGTTTTTCCGTAGCAAAAAATCTTATATTGAGCTTGCCTTAATAACAACAAATCCCCCTTCTCCATACCCTTCTTTCGGAACTTGAACTTCACCAATATTATCCAAACTCCCAAAAACACTCTGTTTTATTTCAACTACTTCAAAACCTGTGTCGGTGAGCAAAGAGATCACCTGATCTGTGGAGAAGAAATTTGCAATAGAGTAAAAAATATTCTCATTTTTCATTTTTTGATAAATACTGCCAAGGGGACTGTCTTTGTCAACAAAAGCGACAAGAAATACACCTCTTTCCTTTAATATCCTCTTAACCTCATTAAAAGATCTGACAGGATCGTCCAAGAAACATATTGTAGTAACCATCAAAGCAAAATCAAAAATATCATTCTTAAATGGAAGAAATTCACCAACTCCTGCTATGGGTTTTAATTTTCTCTTTATTGCAAGGTCTCTCATAACAGATGAAGGTTCAACACCGAGACTTATCCCGAGAGGTTCTGCAAAAATACCGCTACCCATTCCTATTTCAATACCGGTTCCGAATTTTGGAATAAAACTCTTTAAAACTTCGATTTCAGAAAGATAGACATATCTGTAAGTTTCAAACCATTTCTCATATTCTCCTGCAAATTTATCGAAAGGTTCTGTTTTAGGCATTGTTTGTTTTCGGTAAGAACATGTTTTGTTTAATTAGCATTAGAAAATTTAATCCCAAGGTAGGATGAAGTGGATTATGTCTATTTTATTTCTTCTTTTTTTTGTTTGTATTTTTTTCAATTCAGCTTCTAATTCTTTCATATTTTGCTGGTCTTGTTCTGTGATTAGATTTTTTCGATATTTTTCATATTCAGATTCAGCTGATTCTTTTGCCAATTGATGCGATATTTTACCTGCTTTTTTCAAAATATCCCTGTCGTTTAAAGTGAGGAATCCATTAAGTTTAGCAATCCAGTTTTCCATATACATTGGTATCCTTCTCATAGCCTGACCTTCAGCAAATATAAGATATTGTTCAACCAGGTTGCTTAAAGCTAACAATTCATTTTCGTCAAGATAGTTCTTAGCAATTATAACATCATGTTTTCTTGGTTAAGCACCTCGCCAATTTGTTAAGCCCATGTTTTGTTTTGTACTATCTGCCCGTTTATAAATTATCTCAGAGGCAGTTTGTCCTGTAATTGCCCAGTGCATTTTGTTTTGGACAGTTTTAAAAAACTCAAGGCTTATTTTAATCGTTGGGTCATAATCTACACTTGTTGTGTAAATATCTGTTATTTTTCTATAGAATCGCTTTTCAGAAGTTCGGATATCCTGAATCCGTTTTAATAATTCTTCGAAATAATCGAATGGTAAATCAGGATTTTTTAAACGTTCATCATCAAGTACAAAGCCTTTTACTATGTATTCACGCAGTTGTCTGGTTGCCCACTGACGGAATTTAGTGGCAATATGAGATTTAATTCGATATCCAACTGAAATAATGACATCAAGATTATAAAATTTCTGTTTGCGCTGAACCTGCCTGTTGCCTTCAGTTTGAACTTGTAAGAAATCTTTACAAGTTGCATCCTCCTCCAATTCACCCTCTTCGTAAATATTTTTTAGGTGAATTGTAATATTTTGTGGTGTGGTCTGAAACAACTCTGCCATTGCCTTTTGGGGAAGCCAAACGGTTTCATCTTCCAATCGGACATCCAATTTTGTTATTCCGTTTTCGGTTTGATATATGATTATTTGTGAGTTACTCATGTTTAAATTATACAAAATTATTCTAATAATTTAATTATAGCAATAATTATTCCAAAACTTATTCCAGTATTGATAAAGAGGTTCCAAAACTTTTCACTTTGTAATTTGGTTTTATAAATATTCTGTCATTTCATAAAATAAACTCAATCTAAATCAAAACTTTGAAAATCAAGGATTGAAATACTTCTTGAATATTAAAAAAACACATTATTTTAATTTTTTTAAAATTTTATCCCAATTATTTAAATAAGTAGAAAAATCTCTTACATTATTTTTATAACTATGATTAGCAAGTAATATTTGATCTGATTTTTTTAATCCTCTTGATTCCCAGCATTTCTTTTTTTCAGTAACCCAAAAATATGATTTAATATCTTTTTTTTCCCCATGAATAAGAATTAATTTATCTAACAATTCATCGGGTGGAATAAT
>CBDUTX010000043.1:0-10694 GCA_965370235.1 uncultured Desulfuromonadaceae bacterium
AAATGTCTTTTAAAGAAAGCTGATCTCGATATTGAAAATAAGATGATCCATGTCAGATTTGGACACATTCTCGGAATGAGTACAAGAAAAGGAACCTTAATATTTTTAGATGATCTTATAGATGAAGCTGTATCAAGGGCAAAAATGAAAATCAAAAAAAATAAAAATATCAGAGATTATGAAGAACACATCGATGATATTTCGGAATCTATAGGAATTGGAGCACTACTCTTCAATGATCTTAAGAATAAAAGAATCAAAGATATTGAATTCAACTGGGAAAGAGTTCTGTCCTTTGAAGGAGAAACAGGTCCATACCTTCAATATGCACATGCAAGAATGTGTTCTATTATAAAAAAGTCTTCGGTTAAATATGAGTTAATACCTGAAATTTATAAAAAATTAAATACTAATGAAGATAAGAAACTTTTTCTGATACTCGATGAATATCCAAAAGCCTTACAATCAGCTGCAAAAGAATTTGAACCTTCTATTCTTTCAAAATATCTCCTTGAACTTGCATCGATTTTTTCAAATTATTACCATAGTCATCAGGTTTTAACTGAAAATGAAATACTGACAAAGGCAAGATTATCATTAATAGAAGCTTGCAGAACAACTCTTTCAAAAGGTTTAAAACTCCTGGGAATCGAACCGTTAAATCAGATGTAAAATGTTTATTTTTGTAATTCTTACAATTATCTTATGGGGTATTTGGGGATTTTTTGGCAAATTAGCAACGAAATACAATTCTCCTCTGACAATTACTGCAATATCATATTTTATTGCTCCACTATTCAGTCTTTTTATTTTATTGAAGATAAGAGGTCATACTTTAAATCTAGCGCCTTTACCTCTATTGCTTATCTTTATAACAACTACAACTGCAGTTTTAGGAAGTATTGTTTACTATTCTGCTCTATCGAAAGGTCATGCTTCAATAGTTGTCAGTCTAACAGCTCTATATCCTGTAATAACAATATGTTTATCCGTTCTTTTTCTAAATGAAAAATTTACTTTCATTCAATTAGTTGGATTTTTTATGATATTTTTTGGAGCAGTACTTATAAATAAATTTTAAGTTCAGTAATTAACTTGAAACAAATGTTTAAACAATATTATAATTAGCTGTGATTTTATCTGTTGATATAGGAACTGCTTTAACTAAAGGTCTTCTTTATGATGAGCAGAAAGGGTCTGTTTCAAAAATCATACTTCCGACGGATAAAGGGAAAGATATATACACATCCTTTATTGAAACAGCAAAACAAATTGAAATTAAATCAGGAAGAAAGATAATTACAGATTCATCATCTTCTGTTTTTTCTCTTGCCTGTACGTCTTTAGATGGAGGTTTAAGAGTTGTCACTGCATCAACAATTTCAAGTATAAGCGGTTCAGTTGCAAAACTTGCTGTTTCACATGCCGGAGGAAATATTGTCGGAGAGATATCCAATGATGACAGCCTTTCTTTTTCTGAAAAAGTGATGAAATTGGTTATAACCTATCCTGACCTCATTCTCATTGCCGGAGGTACGGAATCTGAAACATTAACTCATATTTTAGATATCGCCAAAGTTGTCTCTACTGCAGGTCCTATGTTGGATCCTACCGGTGGATTTCCGGTTATTTTTTCAGGAAACACATCTGCACAGCAGGATATTGAATTTCTTCTTGGAAATATATCAAAACTTAAAATAGTTCCGAATTTACTTCCTGATGAAGGAGAAAAAGACATATACCCGGTTATTGATGAAATAAAAGACAGTTTCAGCGGAGCATATTTTGTTAAAGGAAGGAATTGGGATTCTCTTTCACAAATTTTATCAGCTCCAATTGTTCCCACCTCATTCTGTCTTATGAAAGCAATTGAACATTTGCCAATTAAGAACAAAGCAATTTTGATTGACTGTGGAAGCAGCTCAACAGACCTGATTGTTGTTGAAAAGGTAGATCCCGAGATTAAACCGCTGCTGAGAAGATACAGCTCCGTCCTAGGAATAGGAAAAGCTCTTAAAGATACATATAAATACTTCCCTGTTGATAAAATCGAGCAATGGATGACTTCTTCTATTCATAGAGATAGTTTTGAGCAGTTTATTTCTTACAGAAGTGAATTGGACTTTAAAACACCTGAGGAAAATGTAGAAAAAGACATATTGCATAGCTATTTAAGAATTATAGTCGAGAATCTCATTAAAACAAATTTTGATAAAGATGTAAATTTTATCAATACTGTATTTTTATCTTCAATGATTTTCTCTGATGAGATGTATTCCAAAACAATATTTACCATTTTAAATGCAGTTCAACCTGCTGGAATAACTGAAATTGTTTTAACGGAAGAATTTTTCAAGAATTATGGTTTGATCTCCTTATATGATTTTCAAATAAAATCACCTCCTATCCTGAACAGTCTTGCTCTTGTGATCTCTCCGGTTTACAGAAAAAAATCAATTGAACAGAAATTAGCAGATGTAATTGTTTCTACCGATAGTGATACATACAGGGATGTTATAAAATGCGGTGATCTGAGGGTATCTTCTTTTGATGTTCAGGAAGGTGAACTTATAATTATTCCAACAAGAAACGTTGACATGGGTGAAGGAATAGGGAAACCTGTTTACAGAAAAATAATACCTACCAAAAAGGGTTTGATATTTGACGGCAGAGGAAGACCTATCATTCATAACAATTACAAAACCTCCTGGCATGACTTCATGGAAAAATGGGAAAGAGATATTGGTGCTAAATAATGAAAAACAATATAATAAAATACCAGCAGATCACTTATAAAATAATAGCCCCAAGTCCTGTAAGAACACTTGTCAACCCGGGAGATAGTGTTCAATTCAATCAAATAATTTTCAAAGCAACACAACATTCAGAAGAAATAATTTTTAATATAAGTTCATTTTCAGGTAAAACCAATCCTGGAGAGCTGGATAATGCTTTAAAAGTATCATGTGGTGAAATATTCCCTTTATATACTTCCCTTCTCGACATTCGTTCTCTATCATCAGTAGTTCGTGCGATAGCACCATTTTACGGATACATTGAAAAAATAATACTTCCAACCGGAATTGCAATTTCAAAAAAATTAATTGGTGATAAAATTGAAATTAACATTTTTGACCCTTTGGAAGTCAAAAAAAAAAAAATTAACAAATACTTGAAGGTTAAACAGGGTCAAGTAATCCGGAGAGGAGCTGTTCTCGCTGAAAAACTTCTGTCAGACGGAATTACAACTTTTAATGTTATATCACCTGTAAATGGAAATATAATAAAGATAAAAGATGGAATTATTACAATTGATATCGAAGAAAAATATGAAATTATCAGAACTAAAATTCCGGGTAGCGTGACATCTATTGAAGAAACCCCTCTTGGTTCATCCGCAATAATTAAAGGAAGAGGAGTTTTGGTAAAAGGTCTCCATGCAATCGGAAAACCTGTTGAAGGTCATCTTGAATTTATTGAATCAAAACCTGAAAAGAATCTTAAAAGTGATAAAAAAAATATTTTTAGAGATTCAATTCTGGTGATAAATCAGCCTGTTGATGAAAATATTCTCTCTTTATCATTAAAATCAGGTGTGAAAGGTATCATTTCACCATCACAGGTAATTTTTAACAAAATCCAAAGTGATACAGAAAAAATATACAGAGATATTTCCATACTTTCTCTATTCTATTCAGGTGTTGAAAAATTACCCAAATACCTCGTTGATTTTTTTAAATTTCATAGAGCTCAATGGTGCATGCTGACAATTAATATAGAAAATATACCAAATACATTATTCCTTCCGACTCCTCTAAAAATTTCTCACAAACCAAAATCACATCTCTTTGATATTGGAGATTGTGTTCTAATTTTAACAGGAAAGAAAAAAAACAAATTCGGGTATATTAAATCAATACAACCCCATGTTCAAAAAAAAGATTCTTCTCCTTACATTCCTTTAGCTGAAGTTATTCCTGAAAATGAATATGAAAGTCTTTTAATACCTGTCAATGATTTATACTGATGATTTTAAAAAAATTCAAAAAAACAACAGGTATTCTGATAAGAGAGACTAAATTTAAAGAGAAAAGTAAATATCTGACATTTTACACAGATTCCAAAGGTCTGGTAACATTAGCTGCTTTTCCTGCTAAATCCTCTTTTCTTCCTGTCTTTGCACTACCTTCAAAATACAGCATATCCTACTATACAACTCCAAGAGGAAATAATTATTTAAGAGAAATAGATTGTATTGACAATTATAAAGGAATACACAGCAATTTTAATAAACTTTCCATTTCCTGGCATATTCTTTCCCCTCTTCGCAAATTGATCTCTCCCGGAGGAGAAGACAGGTTTATATATAATCTTACAAATCGTGCTCTTTCTGCAATTTCAGAATCAAAGGGGAAAAAAATAGATCTTCTGATTTTGAGTTCTTTTTATCTGATGCTTATAATGCATTTTGGAGTTGGTTTTTCAGTTAATTTATGTGTAAAATGCAGAAATAAAAATGATTTATACAGTTTGTCTCCAAAAACCGGGGGTATTTTATGTAAAAAATGCAGTGTAGGACAGTCTGATATTATGAAAGTTAATGTTAAAATACTTAAGGAAATCAAAAACAAAAAAGCAGAAGAATTTTTCAACATTTCTACCAGTTTTAAAGTTTTAACAATTTTAATAAAAAGTATGGAAATATATTTATTTTCAAACTTTTCAACAGAACCACCTGAAATTGATCTTTGAAGGAGTATTTATGAATACAATAGTAGAAACCAATCTTAAATCTTTAAAATTAGTATCAAGAGGAAAAGTAAGAGACATATATAAATATGACAAAAATTCACTCTTGATTATTTCAACAGACAGGATAAGTGCATACGATAAAATCATGAAAGAGGGAATTCCAGGTAAGGGAATTATATTGAATAAACTAAGTTCTTACTGGAAAATGTCATTTTCAGAAATAAATGACAATGACATTATCAGTGATGATGTCAAACAAATGAACAAGCTTTCTGATGAAGAAAAAACACTATGCATGGATAGAGCTGTGTTAGTAAAGGAATTAAATGTATTCCCGGTTGAATTTATAATTCGTGGATACCTTGCAGGAAACGGATGGAAACAATACAGTAGAACGGGAAAAATTAACGATATAGTTCCACCACAGGGTCTTTCAATAAGTGACAGATTACCTCTCCCTGCATTCACTCCTACAACAAAAGAAATACAGGGACATGACAGATCCCTCTCATGGATTGAACTGGTTGATATTATAGGAGAATATACAGCTGAAAAATTAAAGGACATAGCTGTAAAACTCTATAAAAAAGGAAGTGAAATATCTGAAATGAAAGGTATTACTATTGCTGATACAAAATTTGAATTCGCAAAGGATGAAAATGGCAAAATATATCTTATTGATGAAGTACTAACTCCGGATTCTTCAAGATTCTGGGCTACTGAATCTGTAATATCAGGTTCAGCTCCTCCTTCCTATGACAAACAGATTTTGAGGAATTGGCTCGATGAAAATAACTGGGATAGAGAATCAGCTCCTCCTTCATTACCGGATAAGCTAATAAAAAGACTTTCAGACCGTTACAGTGAAATATTAAATAAATTCATAAATAATGGATCTTAAAGAAATTTCTTTACAAGTTGAATTCCTTGTGAGAGATGCAGGGAAATATCTTCTTGAAAACATACAGTCAGATAAAATAATTGAAAAAAAGGGGGAATTTGACTATGTCTCCGATATCGACAAATATGTCGAAGAGTTCTTAAAAACCAATCTTGAAAAATACTATCCTGATATAGCTTTTATAGGAGAAGAAGGAAGTAACTCTTCATCTGACAATACTTATGCCTGGATTGTCGATCCGTTAGATGGAACAACAAATTATCTTCACAAACATCCGGTTTTTTCAATATCGGTTGCTCTTGAAAAAGATGATGAACCACTCCTCGGTACAATATATCAACCGACAACAGATGACCTGTACAATGCAATAAAAGGTAAAGGTTCTTTTTATAACAACAGAAAAATTAAAGTTTCAGGACGCAAAATTTTCAAAGGTGGTTTATACGGAACTGGATTTCCTTTTCGTGATCCTTCTAATTTGAACAGATTTATATCAAGTTTCAAGGAAGTACTCCTTCTTTCAGACGGAATAAGAAGATGTGGTTCAGCTGCATTGGATCTATGCTCGGTTGCTGTTGGTTCTCTCGATGGTTTCTGGGAAGACGGTTTGTCGAGATGGGATGTCTCCGCTGGAATGTTAATTGTCAGGGAAGCTGGAGGTATTGTTACGGATTTTAATAAAAATGATAATCCTCAATTTACAGGAAATATAATTGCCTGTACTCCAAAGATTTTTGATGATTTCTACAAACATGCTATAATACCTTATTTAAATAATTAAATCGGAGGTACAATGAGACCTATAAAGATATATAAAGTTAAGCCATCTCTTCCTGATGAATTAAAACCCCTCGTTACAATTGCATATAACCTCAGCTGGGGATGGAATGAGGAAGCTGTTAAATTATTTCACAGGATTTCTCCTGAAATGTGGGAAAAATCCAATCACAATCCAATTCTACTTCTATCCCTTGTAACCCAGGTACAATATGGCAGATTAGCAAAAGATGAAAGCTTTATTGCTCATATGGAAAGAGTAATGGAATATCTTGATACCTATCTATCGAGGACCAGATGGTTCAAAAAAGCACATCCTGAATCATCTGATGCTGAAATAGCATACTTCTCCCTTGAGTACGGATTGAATGACTGTTTCCCAAATTACTCGGGCGGTCTGGGAATTCTATCAGGAGATCACTTGAAATCAGCAAGTGATCTTGGAATACCTTTAGTTGCTGTTGGTCTTCTATATGGTCAGGGATATATGACACAATACCTTTCACTCGATGGCTGGCAGCATGAGAAATATATTGAAAATGACTTTGAAAATCTTCCAATAAAACTTCTTACAGATAATGATGGAAACCCATATAAAATAACTGTAAAAATGGCTGACAAAGATGTTCATTCCGAGATATGGAAAGTAGATGTTGGAAATATTAAAGCATATCTTTTAAATACAAATATACCTGATAACAATCCTGAAGAACGAGCTATAACAGAAAGACTGTACGGAGGGGATCAGAATACAAGAATTAAACAGGAAATTCTTATTGGAATAGGTGGAATGAGAGCTTTGAGAAAAATAGGTGTCCTCCCCACTGTTGTTCATATGAATGAAGGACATAGTGCTTTTTTAATATTAGAAAGAATCAGGCAACTGATGAAGGAATTTAATCTTTCTTATACTGAAGCAAAATTAATAGCATCTTCGACTAATGTTTTCACTACACATACTCCAGTTCCTGCAGGTAATGAAGTTTTTCCTCAGGATATGGTTGAATACTATATTGGTTATTTAAGAGAAGAATTGGGTTTGTCAAAAAAAGAATTTTCTTCACTTGGAAAACAGAATCCGGAAGATGTACATGAACAATTCAGCATGACAGTTTTTGCCCTGAAAAATGCAAATTACTGTAATGGAGTAAGTGCTCTGCATGGGAAAGTATCCAGAAAAATCTGGTCCGGAATTTGGCCTGAAGTTGATGAAGATGAGATACCTATTATCCACATTACTAATGGAATACATCCTAACAGTTGGATATCCGGAGACATGGAAGAACTCTTTACAAGATATCTCGGACCGAGATGGCTTGAAGAACCCGGTGATCAGAGAATATGGGAGAGAATATCTCAAATTCCAGATTCAGAATTGTGGAATACTCATGAAAGAAGAAGAGAGAGGCTTGTTTCTTTTGTCAGGAGAAAATTAAAAAAAGACCTTATAGAAAAAGGTGCTCAAAAAACTGAAATTGATCAGGCAGATGAAGTTCTTCATCCTGAAGCTCTGACAATCGGCTTTTCAAGAAGATTTGCAACATACAAAAGATCAACACTTATTTTTAGAGACCTTAAACGCCTGTCAAAAATACTTACAGATAAAGAAAGACCTGTTCAGATAATATTTGCAGGCAAAGCTCATCCAAGAGATGATGCAGGGAAAGATCTTATAAGACAGATAATTCACATTTCCAGGCAACCTGAGCTTCGACGTCATATCGTATTTATTGAAAACTACGATATCAATGTTGCACGTTATTTAGTACAGGGATGTGATATCTGGCTTAATACACCAAGAAGACCCCTTGAAGCAAGCGGAACAAGTGGAATGAAGGTCTGTTTCAATGGAGGAATAAATTTAAGCATTCTCGACGGCTGGTGGGATGAAGCATATAGCGGAGACAATGGCTGGGCGATTGGAAGAGGAGAAGAATATCAGTACCATTACTCTCAAGAACAGGATGAAGTTGAAAGCTGTGCACTCTATGAACTTCTTGAAAACGAAGTTGCTCCAAAATTCTATACAAGGGGAAGAGATGATCTTCCAAGAGATTGGATCAAAATGATGAAAATATCCATGCAACATCTTTGTCCTGAATTCAATACTAACAGGATGTTAACCGACTATTCCGAAAAATTTTATATTCCGGCTCAAAGATCATGGATGAACATGTCAAATGAAAATTTTAAGCCCTGCCGTGATTTTGGTGTCTGGTGGGACAGAATACAGAATAACTGGGAAAAAATAAATATACTTGAAGTTCTATCTGATACAAAAACTTCTCTGGAAATGGGAAGCGAACTTGAAGTTAAAGCAAAAATATTTATTGGAGATTTAACTCCTGAAGAAATTCTTGTTGAGATATATTATGGTAAATTATCTGCCAAAGATGAAATCGAAAATCCAAATTCTGTTAAGATGTCCCTTGTTGAATCTTTAGAGAATAATGAATATCTTTTCAAAGGAAATATTCCCTGTATGGATAGCGGTAAAAATGGATTTTCAGTCAGAGTGCTGCCGAAGAATATAAATCTTACACACAAATTTCTCCCAGGTATAATTAAATGGGCTAAATAATAAGTTTATTAAAAAAAATTAAATTAATAATTATTACAACAACAAATCACGCGAATAGCACAAATATGGAAAAGAGGGTGCAGTGGGAAATCCTATCAAATATTTTTCTTAGAAAGATAGGCAAAATTTATTTCTAAAAATGCAAAAATACAAGCCCCGACCCTTAATGTTTTAGAAGATAATAAACTTTCCATGTTCAATCTGACTATCAGATTTTAAATTAAAGAAATAAATCCCTGAATTCTCAATTCTAATATTTACCCGATTAACACCTGCTGAATAACTCCCTGATATTGGAGTCAAAATATATCTTCCTGCAGCATCAAAGATATTAAGTTCTACTTTATCACTGTGAGGTAATGAAAATTGTAATGATATATTTTTATTTGATATTTGATTTATGCTGTAAGAAAATCTTTCAGGAATTGATATTATTGTCTCTTCAACTGCCACACCATTTTCATCTGTTTTGATCAGCCAGACATCATAAGCTCCTGCCCCATAAGATCCGGTCATACCTACAATAATATATCCTCCATCAGTTGTCTGCTTGACAGAATATCCATTATCACTGGAAGTCCCTCCAAAATTTCTAGCCCAGAGACTATCTCCATTACTGCTTGTCTTGATAAGACAGACATCAGTAGCATATGCTCCAACAGGATAACAATTGCCTGTAATAATATATCCACCATCAGTCGTCTGCTGAACTGAATATCCTGAACAAGAAAGCGTATCAATAGAACTACAATCATAAGTTTTTGTCCAGAGACTATCTCCATTACTATTTGTCTTTATCAGATAGACACCATCTAGTACATAAGAAGAAGTATTCCCTACAATAATATATCCTCCATCAGTCGTCTGCTGAACCGAATATCCTTCGGCACGACCAATTCCATCAAAAGTCCGGGTCCAGAGACTATCTCCATTACTATTCGTCTTTATTAAATAAACAACACCACTATATTCATTATAAACACCAGTAATAATGTATCCTCCATCAGTCGTCTGTTGAACTGAATATCCCCTATCAAAGTCAGTTCCCCCAAAAGTCCTCGCCCATACCGTATCTCCATTATTATCAGTCTTGACAAGATAGACATCGGTATTTCCTGATCCATAAGAAAAAGTCTCACCTGTAATTATATATCCTCCATCACTTGTCTGCTGAACTGAATAACCTTGATCAAATTGAGTTCCCCCATAAAACCTGGTCCAGATAGTATCCCCATTACCATGAGTCTTGATTAGATAAACATCAGAAGAACCTGAACCAAAAGAATGAGTTCCGCCTGTGATGATATATCCCCCATCAGAAGTCTGCTGGACTGAACGTCCAACATCACTTGAATCTCCACCGTAAGTTCGGATCCAGATCGTGTCTCCATTAACTTCTGTCTTTATCAGATATACATCAACATTACCTGGACTATTTAATTCAGTATAGCCTGCAATAATATATCCTCCGTCAGTTGTTTGCTGGACAGAATAACCCCAATCCCAATCATTTCCACCATAAGTTTTTGTCCAACCTGCAAATACATTTAATACTGAAAACAATAAAACAAGTATGAGAACCATTGATTTTCTGATCATTTTGTCCTCCTCTATTTAACTTTTTTATTAATTATAATTCATTTTATAAAATTATACAATGCTATCTATGCTCAATGTTTTTAG
>CBDUTX010000044.1:0-10628 GCA_965370235.1 uncultured Desulfuromonadaceae bacterium
AGACCTTTGCCAGGAGATAATAATAAAAGTTTATAATAATTTATCCGGATTTGAGTTCAAATCAAAATTATCATCTTGGATAGGGAAGATATCATATAATCATTGTTGTAATTACCTGAGAAAACAGAAAATTGTACTTGAATATGATAATTTATATGAAAAAAATCCGGAAATTATTGAAAACTCAGTTCAATTCAATGATAGATCATCCAATAGCATTTTTTTTCCTGAAAAAAATGTAAACACTATGGAAATATCAGATATAGTTCAAAAAGAAGTTGAAAAATTACCTGAAATTCATCAGATGATTTTAACGCTTTACCATATTGATGGAATGAGTTATGATGAAATCAGTGATATTACAGATTTACCGATGGGAACAGTAAAAAGTTATTTATTCAGAGCAAGAAAGTCTTTGAAGGAAAAGCTGCTGAAAAAGTACTCCAGGGAGGAGTTATGTGTATAGAACATCTTAATGATGAAGATTTTCAGATTCTACTGGAAAGTAATATTGTACAGGAAGGAAAAAAAGAACATATAAATAACTGCTCGATATGCAAAGCAAACTACAATTTATATAAAACCCTATTTTATAATTTAAATGAAAGCAAAGTAGATTACCTTTCTGAAAATTTTACATATAATGTTATAGATACAATTAAAACGAAAAGAAACAAGATAGAAAGAATAAAATATTCTTCCTTTTATATTTTTATAGTTTTATTGTCCTCTGCTGTAACTTTCTTTTACTATAAATTCAATTTTTTAAAAGGTATATTGAATTTACAGTCTTTAGGGAGAAATAGGAAATTAGTCCAAATTTTTATTGATTCCTTCAAACCTGTTATAAACTTGGTTTCAAAGAATAATCAAGTAGTATTTTATGTTCTGGTAGTAATACTACTGATTTTTCTATTAAATCTTTTTGATAAAAAACTGATAAAGAAGTTAAACATTTAAACAATAATTTCAAAAAAGACAAACCATTTTTCACTCCATAAAATAAGTAGAAGTTTCCAAGTTAATTGACATAAGTTTTCAATACTGCTAAACTGATAATTATGAATAAACATAAAAAATATGAATTTATCACATTTATGATAATTACAAATGGTTCAAAAAATCCACTTACTTTCTACTTATCAAAAAAGTTATTCAAAGCAGTAGTATTTATTTCTGCTTTAGTTGTTTTTATATTTTTATCTTTCAGTACATTTTCTTTTATTCAGAACAGGATTTTAAAAGGTCAAAAAACAGATTTATTGGATGAAAAATACAAACTTGAAGTGGAGAAAAACCTTCTGATTTCAATTACTGATCAAGTAGAACAGATGCAGACCGAAATGTTCGAACTACAAAAACTTGAAGATCAATTGAGAGAAAAGATGATATCTGACTCAACCTATGATACTTCAGGCATTTCAGAATCTACCTATACATTATCAAACTTAAACGGAATGGGTGGTGTCGAGGTTAATTCACCAATATATTATTTACTTATAAAATCAAATACTGATATATATGTAATAAAAAATACTTTAAGGTCTTTGGAATATTTAAATGAACAACTTCCAAAGAGATTGCTTCAAACTCAAACATTGATTGAAGAATTTGATCAATATGAGGAGAGGAAGGCAAGAATTCCTTCAATTTTCCCGGCAATAGGTTCAATATCCTCACGTTTTGGTTACAGAAAAGATCCCTTTACTCAGGAAAGAAGATTTCATGAAGGATTGGATATTGCAAATGTACTTAATACTTCTGTTTATTCTACTGCTAAAGGAATTGTAATTTTTGCAGGTGAAATGTCAGGATTTGGGAAAACACTAAAAATCGAACATAATTGTTCTTTGACCACACTTTATGCTCATTTAAATTCTTTTATTATCAGTAAAGGAGATAATGTTTATAAAGGTCAACTGATAGGTTATATGGGAAGTACAGGAAGAAGTACAGATGTTCATCTGCACTATGGAGTGTACAACAACAATAATCCTGTTAATCCTGAAAATTTTCTACCATCACAAAGGAGAAATTTAGATGTTCAATGGTAAAAAAGATTCATCAAAAGGTAAAATTGAAACATTAATAAGTCATGGCGCAACTTTCACAGGTACGATAAAATCAGAAGGCACCATAAGAATCGATGGAAAGATAGACGGGGAAGTAGATTCCGATGGAGATATTATCATTGGGGAACTTGGAAAAATAAAAGGATTAGTCAAAGGAAACAATCTGACAGTTGCAGGTCAAATAGAAGGCGATGTTGACATATATGGAACATTACATCTTCTTCAAAACGGTATTATACTAGGTGATATCATTGTTAAAAACCTTGATATTGAATCTGGAGCAATGTTTAAAGGCTCATGTACAATGAAAGACGATATTAAAATGATTGAAGATATAACAGGTAATGAAAATAATAAGAAGAAAAAAAAAGATATTTTTAATGCTGATGTAAAGAAGATTTAATATTACTTTTTAAAATCTTCAATGTTTAATGTAATCCCACGTTTTATTGCTGATAAAACTGAGAAATCTAATTATTCAGGTAGTTTCAAAGGATCTGTTCTTCACTTAGATATTAGAGGTTTTACAAATCTAACAGAAAAATTAATGATTTCCGGTGATGAAGGTATAGAATTTTTATCTAAAATAATAAATAAAATTTATAAAGCTTTGATAAAAAAAATTTACGAAGAAGGAGGTTTTGTATCTTCATTTGCCGGAGATGCTCTATATGTGGTTTTTAAGGATATTACGATTAAATCAGCCTTTATATCTTCAGTTAAAATTGCAAAGATTTTTAAAGGAAAGAGTATTTATTATTTTAAATGTAATAACTTTTCTTTATCAGCTAAATTTGGTTTATCCTATGGTGAGATTTACTGGCAAATTTTTGGAGAGGACAAAAAAATATATTCATTCAGTGGAAAACCCTTTGATGATGCAGTTAAATATTCAAAAAAATCAAAGCTTTTTACTACATTAAATAAAAATATTAAAACAGTTGATAAAAACTACAATAGAAAAAGAATTTCAAAATTGCATAAATATAAAATAAAAAAGAAAACTTTAAAATTATACTATCCTGAAAATATATTAAATCAGTCTTTATCTGGTGAATTCAGATATGTTGTTCCTTTATTTATCAATATAGCTTTAATTAAAAACTCCGCTTTGCTTAATGAATATATTATAAAAATTATTAAAAAAAATACAATATACAATGGATATATTAATTCACTTGAAATAACTGATAAAGGCTCTATTATATTGATCTTATTTGGTGCTCCACTATCATATGAAAACAATATTTTTCGAGCTCTGGAGCTTGCTTGTTCTATCAGAGATGAATTCATGAATAAAGTAAAATTTGGAATAAATCATGGTCCAGTCTATGGAGGTTTTGTAGGAAGCTCAAAAAGATGTACTTATACGGTTTTAGGTGATGTTGTGAATACTTCTTACAGATTGATGGAGAGTGCTGACTGGGGTCAAATATGCATTCCTTCAAATATGCTCAATAAAACTGAAGATCTTTATAAAGTAATAAAAATTGAAGAGAGAAATTTAAAAGGAAAATCAGATAAGATATTTGTTTATGATTTAATAGCAAGAAAAAAACAAGTGGATTTTGTAAAAACTCAATCTAACTTTATAGGTAGAGAAAGTGTTTTAAGGAATTTAAAAAAAATTGTAAATCCTATTTTCAAAGGAATATTTGCAGGTATAGTATGGGTGGAAGGAGAGGGAGGTATTGGAAAAACCAGACTTGTTGCTGAATTTGAAAAACTTTATATAAATAAATGCAAATTTTATTTATTAAGAGCTGATGATATTAAAAAAACAAGTTTTTATTTAATTATTACTTTTTTTAAAAATTATTTTAATATTACTGAAAATGACAGTAGTGTAAAAAGAAAAGAAAAATTCGAAAAAACCTGGTTAGAATTATTTAAATCTATTGAAAAAAATGAAAAATATAAAGAGCTTGCTGAAGAATTAATAAGAACAAAACCATTTCTATCGGATTTAATTAGTATTAAATTCGATAGATCATCAATTTATTCTCTCGATCCTGAATTAAAATATAATAATACTCTGATAGCAATTAAAGTTTTTTTTAAAGTACTCAGTATAATATCTCCAATTATCTTAGTTTTTGATGATTTCCAGTGGATTGATAAAGATTCAATAAATTCATTAAAACATCTTGTTACAAATCTTGATGATTATCCAATTTTATTGATTTTAATTACACGTCGAATAAAAGAAAATAATTTACAGTTATTTGAAAATACTTCTAAAATATTTAATATTAATCTCAATAAGATGAGAACAAATGAGTCAAGGAAGATAATCAGAAATATTTTAGGTTTTTCCTGTGATAATCACCTATATGATTTTATCGAGGATAAAAGTTCAAATATTCCATTTTACATCGAACAGTACTGTTATTACCTAAAAGAAAATTCAATGATCGAGCTTATTGGTAAAAAGTATTATCTAAAAAAGGGGAAAAAAAATATTCCTCCAAATATCAGTGAATTACTTATATCAAGAATTGACAAATTTTCAAGAAGTCTGAAAATCCTTATTAAAAATGCTTCGGTTCTCGGTTTAGAATTTGATATTAAAGTTCTTTTATTAATGCTTAAAATGAAAGATATAAAGATGATTTTATCCGAAGGTGAAAATGAAAAAATTATTTTTGCAATAACTGTCTTAAAATATATTTTTCAACATACAATGATAAGAGAGACGGCTTATGATATGCAGTTGAAGGGTGAGTTAAAAAAAATGCATTTGCGTGCAGCAAGATGTACTGAAAAACTATATGGTGAAGGTGAGAAATATTATTCTGATATTTCATATCATTTTGAAAAAGGTGAAAATTTGTCGAAGACGAGAAAATATCTCGAGTTAGCAGCAGATTTTTCATCAACAAATTACAGAAATAATGAAGCTATTGAAACATACAGTAGATTAATAAAATATATCAAATCAAAAAAGAAAAAGATTAATATTAAATTAAAAATAGCGAACTTAATGATTAAAATAGGTAAATGGCGTGAAGCAAAAAATATTTATAATGAGTGCATTATAAATTCAAGAAAAATTGGGGATCAAAATAAAATCATTGAAAGCATGATTGGATTTGGATGGGTTCAAAGACGGGAAGATTATCAATCAAGCCTAAATACATTTCTTAAGGTTGAAAAGTTAATAAAGATATCACCAGATAAAAATAATTATTTGACAATACTTGATCATATTGCTCTTTCTATGCTTAATCTTAGCAGAATTGAAGAAAGTGAATGTTATTATCGGTTACTATTAAAAACTGCTAAAAAGCTGAAAGACGAACGCTATATAGCAAAGGCTTACAGCGGAATTAGTTTTGTTTTTTGGCATAAAGGAGAACTCGATAAAGCTTTAAAATATATTAAGTTAACTGAAAATATTTCATCATCTATTGATGATTTGGAAACTCTATCTGCTGCTTATGGTAATCTCGGTAGTTTGTATTTTCATAAAAATGAATTTGATAGAGCAATGGAATATTATATAAAACTAATGGATTTGTCAAAAAAGATAGGAGATCTACATGCTTTAGCTATTTCATACAATAATATCGGAAATATTTATACTGTGAGAAATGAATATGATAAAGCTGTTGAATACTACAAGAAGAGAATTGAATACGGTAGAGAATCAGTTGATTATAAGGGAATTGCATTGGCTGAATCGAATATTGGAAGCATTATGTACATTCAGGGTAAATATAATAAATCCATTGATTATTTCAATAAAATGAAAATAAAGTGTGAGAGAATTGGTGACAGAAAATTGTATGCATTAGCTTTGGGTAATCTTTCAAATGCTTACAATGCTAATGGTAATTTTATTAAAGCAGAAGAATGTGCTAGAAAAAAAATCAAAATTGAAAAAAAATACAAAAATATTATAGGTCTTGCTGTAGGTTATCATAATTTGGCAGAGACATATTACAATACCGGTAGGTATGAACTTGCATTAAGAAATTTAAATAAACGTCTTAAAATTGAAAATAAATATAAAAATAAAAGAAAAATTGCATTAACTTTGTTTGAAAAGGGAATAGTTTACAGGATTAAAGGTGATTATAGAAAATCAATAAAGAATTTTAATAAAGCGAGAAGTATTTTTGAAGAACTTCAACTATCATTGAATATTGCAAATACTAAAAATCAGATAGCTTTAATCTATTTTTTGAAAAATGAGATAAATGAAGCAGAAAATTATAATAATAAAGCAATTGAAATATTGGATAATATTGGTGTAGAAAATAAATTTGTTTATAAAATTCTCAAGTTGAAGATTATTGCACGGAAAGATAAAAAAGAAGCTGTAATAAAAATAGAAAATTTACTTATAAAAACGGATGATATCAGGCAGAAGGGTGAAATTTTAACTCTTTTATATGAGTTAACTAAATTAAAAAAATACAGAAATAAAGCTCTGAAAATACATAGAGAAAATAAAAATTCAATTCCTCTTTATAAGTATAAAGAAGCAATGAAAATCCTCTCTTAAAAACAGGGTGTTGTCAATCTACCGGGGTAAATCAAGAGGATGGATTAGATATTAAAACGGAAATCGATTACATCACCTTCAAGAACGATATAATCTTTCCCTTCAAGTCTAACAAAATTTTGCCGTTTAGCTTCTTGAAAAGATCCTGCCTGTTTCAATTTTTCAAAATTAACAACCTGTGCTTTTATAAACCCTCTTGCAATATCACTATGGATTTTTCCAGCTGCTTCAACAGCTCTTGCACCTCTTTTTAAAGTCCATGCATGTGATTCCTTTTCACCGGCTGTCAGAAATGTTATCAGAGATAAATTTTCATAAAGTGTTTTTACAAGTTTATCTCTTGCGCGTTCATCAATTCCGAGTTCTTTGAGAAAGTTTTTCTGTTCTTCTTCTGTCAATTCGTTGATCTCAGCTTCTATTTCAGAGTTGATCTCAAAATATGGAATGTGATGATTTTTAAAGGTACTATCTTTGTCTTTCCATATTTTCTTGTTATCGGTATTTAATACTGCAAATGCAGGAATTTGTGATACAAGTCCAATCTGAACTGCAAGCTTATACTCCTCTTGATTTATTATTCCTCTTAAGGGAGAAGTGCTTTCCAGTAAAGGTAGTATATTTTCCTTGAGAATACGTGTCTCAATCTTTTCAAAGTCACTGTGCTTTTGTTTTTTGTCAGTTAATTTTTCAAGTCTTCTCTCAACTGTATGAAGATCTGAAAGAATCAGGTAAGTTTCAAGAAGTTCGATATCAGAATAAGGTTTAACTTCACCGAGTAGAGATGGATTGTCAAAAGCTCTAATACAGTAAAGCAGTGCATCCTTGCCCTTTAATGCCGGTACAATTTGTTTTTCAATATAATTTTCTTCATCAAGTTTAGGTCTTGGAATAGGGGAATCTACCAAATCTATATGAGTTCTGGAAATTTTTTTTGACTTGAATTCATCAGCAAGCCAGATCAATCTTGCATCAGGAACTTCAGCAATGGATTTTGGACCTTCTCTTCCCGTTAGAGCTTTTATTAATGTTGTCTTACCTGATTGTCTTCTACCTGCTATCAATACTTCCAAAAGAAGACTCCTTTATAGTTCTAATTCCATGTCAGGAATGTATTCTTCAGTAAATAAGGTTTTCTCCTGAAAATCATATCCGATAATATCATTTTCATTGTTAATCTCTATATCAAGTAAACCAACGGAAGAAAGATCTGTGTGTATCCTGCAGATTATTGTATGGTTATTCGGACTTTCCCATACCTGTGCAAATCCGTCAAAACCACTGAGTATTACATCTATACCGGAAACTTCATTGGCAAGCAGAGTATCATGTCTGAAACTTGTCTGATCTAATGCAATAATGATATCTGCTCCTGCTTTTCTCAGTTCTTCAACAGCTATTTCTGCAGCTTCTTTCTCTTTTAAGACAGTGAATTCAGTCAAAACCCAGGTCGGAATAAACCAGGAAGTATGACTGGAAATCAAACTGAAGACACCAATATTAATTTCATTATGCTTTATAATGGTCCAGGGTAAAAAAACATAATTTCCGCTTTTATCCAATATCGAAGATGAGACAAATGTTCTGCCGGTCATTTCAGTAAATTCTTTGAACCTATCTATTCCTCCGGACATATCATCTATCCCTACTCCAAGTACATCATAGGAAAATCTTTCAATAAAAAAAATAGCAAGATCTGATTTGCTGAAGTCTCCAAGTGGAGCTATTCCGAGAAAATTTCCAATATCGAATAGAATGTCAGGATTTTCTTCATAAATAAATGTAGAAAGGGATGCTGCTCCACCGAGAGGGGGAGGGAATGTCCTGTTCATCCAGGTTGCACTGCTAATGGAAAAATGTCCTTGAACATCTGAAGTAAAACATATTCTGATATTTTCTGAAAACACCGGACTTGAAATCAACAGAAACAAAACCGTCAGGATCAATGATCTAAGTTTTGAATTTTTTTTATTAATCATTGCTTTCTTCCTCATCGAGGATCAATTCATACGTGCTGTGTTCCTTAATGGAATTATAATAATCTCTAACTTCAAGATAGAGTTCAGGTGATCTGACCATAACAGATATCTCATTATTTCTTGCCAGTGCATAATAAGACCAATTTGTAGATCCGATGATTACAATATCATCATCAATTAGAACCATTTTATTATGGCTTGTTACATCAGGCGGATCCCAGAGTACATTAACTCCTCCTGATCTCAATAATTCAGTAAGTTTTAAATTTTTGTAGGTGCTTCCTTTGTTCCATGAAGATGCATCAAGAATTATTTCTACATAAACTTCTCTTTTAACAGCTTCGAACAGATCATTGTAGAGCTGTTCATTGACACCTTCAGGATGATCAGGATATGTTCTACCCTGATACATAATTATCAGAATTTCATCCTGTGCTTCTTCAATTAATTCATGAAGTATAGGATAAAAATCCCTGTTTGCCATCATTTTAACTTCCTCTAAAGGATGTGAAATCAAAAGAACAGGTAATAACAGAATAAATATTAAAATTGATCTTTTCATGGAGCACCTCACAATTTATATGATACACCGAGTAGTATACTTGTAGAATTATTATGAACAATTATATTATCACTAAAATTTTTATCATATTGTTTCTGCTCATATTTAAAAGATGTCTGAAAGCAGATATCAGATTGACTGAATTGAAATCCTCCGGTAAAGAAAGCTACATCAGCACTTGAATTAAAACAATTTTCCTGTAATCCTGCTCCGAGATAAAATTGCATATAATTTGAAAAGGAATTTTCAATACCGAAATTATACTCCCGTGTATCATGAATTGAATCACTTAGCTGATTGTAAAAATTATAATGAAAATCACAATAAATCTTTGCAGGAATTATACCGGGAATTTTATATGAAAATCCAAAACCAACAGATGATGGAATGTTCAATGCTTTATAATTAGAATTAAAAGTAAGAGCAGTTGAAATATTTTCATAAATAAATGTTGAACCAAATGTATATGTTAAACCTGATTCCTCAAATTCTTCGACTTTATTAGTATCCACTCTTCCGGGTTCATAATAGATATGACTGTAAGTTCTATTAAAATTATGCATGTGATAATTTGCAGATAAACCTAAAGATAGGAATGGAAAGGAATAATTAAATAAAATTCCTGATTTTATTCCATATCCGGATCCTTTCAAGCTAATTTCATCTGTTATCTGATAGAAGGAATTTCTGATAATATCCTCATATCTGTAAAAATAATCTCTTTCCAATCCCGAAAAAAAGCCAAAACCGAAATTTTTAAACTTCCCGGCTGCGAGGAATGTGTATGGAGAAAAATGCATCGATCTGGTTTGAGAAGTAGTTAATTTGCCGATTCTGTTATTATAAGAATCATAAATAGTTTGTGTTTCGGATTCAGTTTGATAATCAATGCCAAATAAGGCGTATAATTGTAACTTGCTGTCAACTGCATTGGCGGGATTTAACAATGGATCAGTTACAAGACCTGTTCCTCCCCGTGCATAAGAGGTGACCTGAGCTAAAGAAGTAATCTTTCCATTTCCTGTATAATCTATATAACCAGCGAGAAGAAATGTAGGAAGGATCAGTAATATTGAAAATATTTTCATTATTGATCTCCTTTTTCATTATTAATATGTTTCATCATTAAAGCCGATAATCGATCAAAAGACTTAAGTCAATATTATTATTTATATCTCTAAATCCTGAGATATACATTTGTTGTGAATTGTTATCATATAATTCCTCACTTCCGTAGAAGGGATGATAATAATTTGTATAACGAATTTTAAATCTTAGAAAAACATTATCACTCATTCTTTCCTTCAAAACGAAATAAGATTTGATCCCGTAACCATAGAGGAAATCTATCCCCATATCCTCAAATTCCCATTGGCTCATTTCTTCTCCATTCCAGGCGTCTATTCCTCCAAGTATTGAAAATCCGGGATGGAATTCATGCTCATATCTTCCTGAGAGAAAGTAACCGGAACTTATTTCGGAGCCGCTCCCTGTCCGGTGGGGTGATT
>CBDUTX010000045.1:0-10626 GCA_965370235.1 uncultured Desulfuromonadaceae bacterium
CCTTCAAATCCCATTAATTCATTCAGGCAAACTGGTTCACTCCAGGTATCATCAGCTTTGTGAAAACTGATATAAAGCTTAAGCTCACTCTCAGACATGCTCGGTCTGCTCGATGAAAATAATATGAAACTGTCATCAGGAGAAATATAAGGTGTGTAATCAATATAAGGAGAATTTATAACTTCAGGTAGAGGTTCCGGATCGCTGTATTGTCCGTCTATCAATTTTGCTCTGTATATTCCTCTATCATAAGCAGTCCCGGAAAGATAACCTGAATAGTAGAGAGTTCCATCTTCTGTCAAAGATGGTTGGCTTTCGTTATTTCTTGTATTAACATGTAAACTCAGGTTAACCGGTTCACCCCAGTAAATTCCGATTCTTTCAGAATACCAAATATCGACACTTCCATAACCGCCTTCCCTGACAGCCTGGAAATACATTATATCCCCATCATAAGCCAAAAATGCAGCAGAAGCATAATTATCATTAAAATTAATTATTTCAGGTTCACTCCAGACACCATTAATTTGAACCATATACAATATTCTTGGAGGTAGTCCGCTTCCAAGCACAGTCCAGTAAACTTCTTTTAAGTCATTGGAGAAAGTCGGAAATCCATGTATAACCCCACCTGATTTAAAAAGGAATACTTTTCTTGCAAATACTACAGCTTCTATATCAGGAGGTTTCTCGGAAAAATAATCTCCCTTTACAACAACAGAAATTTGTTTTGTCTTTTTAAAGATAATTCTAATACAGGAAATATTTGTCAAAATTAAAATAAAGAGAACAATCAATTTCAATAAATTTATATCATTTATTATTTTTTTAAAGAAAATGAGCCTTCTCATATAAAAAATCCTTTTAGTTTTATCAATATATAAATGATATTTTATATTAAAAATTGTCATTAAAAAAATTTAATCATGAAATTCATCAGATATTAAATAAAAAATATTACACATCATCACTCAAATTTTTCAAAAAAGAAACCAGGATCTTTTATCTTCAAAGCTTCTGCAATATTTCTTGCTTCCTCTTCAGTAAATATCCCATTAATAATTGCTCTTCCTTCTGTAATATGATCCATGATAATTGGCACTGTAACTAATTCATCATTTATTAATATCCCCAGACGTCTTGAAATGTTTTCATTTGTAATTTCTGAGAATTTTTTTCTGCCTGATTCTGTAAATATCAATTCAACTGAAGGTCTGTCCTGCCAGAGAGTATAAGAAGCATCTTTGATATCATTATTGTTCATCAGTACATCCTGATGAAGATAGAATACTTCATCTGTTCCTTTCATTGTAGCTTCTTCCAACTCAATATCATATTCAGTCTCAGCCAATCTGAATTCAATAGTATATTGTAAAGGTTGTTTTTTAACAAAAAAACATCCTGTAAGTAATAATATGTTAAAAATATAAAAAAGTTTTTTCATACAACAAATAATCCAGTTCTCATATTTTTACCCCCCATCCGAGATATAGAAGATTCCTTTTATCATTCTCGTTATTAACAGGTCTCAAATATCCGAATTCAAAGCAATTACTGGCAAGAATAATCTCCAGCTCAGGATTTATATAGTAATATCCTGAATTAATATAATTTGATTCTCGGTAGGAATATAAAATTTTTACCTTAATATTCGTACCCACTGTTCCCATTGATCTTATAAAAACTCCATAACCGAGACCGATACCTGAAGTATTCCATCCAAAGTTCAAACAGAGAAAAGGTCCGTCATTTACTCTATAATAACCTCTAAATGGTTCAAGAGTATATATTTTCGGAAGATATATATCACCTTCAATATTCAATCCGATTTTTTCCGAATAAGTCAGTCCGATATTAAATGGATAATATCTAAACTGATCAACAGTTTCCTGGGCAGTAAGATTAGATTTTATAAAAAATAATAAAACAAAAAATATGATAGGGTAATATTTCATTATCTCACTCCTTTACTCATATTATCAATTCATTATTTGTTGCGAATTCAATAGTTCCTTATCATCATTCCTGTAGATTTAATCATTCCAAATTTACTATAAAATGTTTGAAATTCCTTGTCACATATAAGGTCAACAGCATAAATACTTTTTATCAATCCAAACATCCTTTTTACTAACTCGGAACCTATCCCCTGATTTCGGTATTCAGTGAGTACTTCAAGTAATGGTATAAATGCACACTGAATACCATCGGTAAGACAATTTATAAAACCGACTACTTTTTCATAATCTTCATCAATTGCAAGAACTACATAACTGCTATTTGACAGAATTTTATAGTGAGTATCAGGATTAAAAGGTTTTTTCCATCCTCTGAAAAAACCTTTTAACATACCGGAATTGATATTTTCAACAGAATTTATATATTTTATTCTTCTCATCTCATTCTCAAATATCAGTTGTACAATTAAATATCAATCACCCTCAAGTTAAACTCCAAGTTCATCTGCAATCCGATCAGTTTTATGTATTTAATCAATCGGAATATATCTTACAAAAGCTATATTTTTTTATATTATACTACAATAAATCCTGTTTTATAATCATTATCCTTTGCAAGATCAGAAAGATCCTGTCCAATTACTTCAGATTGATTTTAATTAGTCGTAGCTTAATATTCGAAGCCAAACGAAGTTTTGGTTGCGAAGCCCTATGTAGCTCTTGGTGTGAAACCCAACGAAGCTAAAAACGAAGTGAGAGCGTAGTTGGACGCAATAGAGTGAAGTTGGGATCTAACCCTATTATTTACTTTTATCAAGTTTTTGTGATATATTATTCTCTAGTTTATTTATATTAAAAAACAACCAGGGAGTTCTTTTGAAATTTAAAGCTATTGACCTTGAGCTTCTTTTTAAATTAATGAAAAATAACGAAATAATGGAATGTAATTTAAGAGAAGATAATTTCCATATTGAAATAAAAAGATCTCAACCACAATTGATACAATCCTTGAAAAATGAATCAGATGCTATTAAATCAGATACAACATCTCAAAAAGAACTCCAAAATGAAAAATCACAGGAAGAAAATAGTAATCTTCATCAAATAAAAACACCTCTTGTTGGAACTTTCTTCAGATCTTCCTCTCCTGACTCAGAACCATTTTTCGAAATTGGTGACCTTGTCAATGTAAATGACACCCTATGTATCATCGAAGCTATGAAAAGTTTAAACGAGATAAAATCTGATATCAAAGGAATCATAAAAGATATCCCTGTTGAAAACGGCGATCTGGTTGAATACGATCAGCTCCTCTTTAAAATCCAACCTGTATAATATATAGAGCATGATATCAAAAATTCTTATTGCAAACCGCGGTGAAATAGCTGTCAGAATAATAAGATCCACAAGGGAACTTGGAATCAAATCTGTTGTTGTATATTCTGAAGCTGATAAAGATTCCCTGGCCGTCAGAATTGCAGATTTTGCAGTTAAAATAGGACCTCCTCCTGTTGAAAACAGCTACCTTTTCTATCAGAATATTCTTTCTGCAGCACTTGCAACCGGATCTGATGCTATTCATCCGGGTTACGGTTTTCTTGCTGAAAATCCATCTTTTGCAGAAGCCTGCAGAGCTCTTAATGTTAAATTCATAGGTCCGAATTCACTGGCAATAAGAAAAATGGGAGATAAAACTTCAGCAAGAGAGATGATGAAATCAGCCGGAGTTCCAATTGTTCCCGGTTCTGATAAGCCTGAAAACTCATTAGAAAGTATTCGCGAAACAGTTGAAAGAACAAGTTTTCCTGTGATAATTAAAGCTGCTGCCGGTGGAGGTGGAAAGGGAATGAGAATTGTAAATGAGCCCTCAGAACTTGAAAACTCATATAATATTGCGATGTTAGAAGCTCAAAAAGCTTTTGGTGATTCAAGAGTATATGTAGAGAAATTTATCAATAGCCCTAAACATATAGAATTTCAGATACTGTCCGATCAACATGGGAATACAGTTCATCTCTTTGAAAGAGATTGTTCTATCCAGAGAAGACATCAAAAACTGATTGAAGAAGCTCCATCCACAGTCCTCGATAATAAAAGAAGAAAAGAGATCGGAGAAATCGCAGTTAAGGCTGCAGAGGTTGTTTCTTATGATTCAGCAGGCACTGTTGAGTTTCTCTATGACAGTACAAGTGATGATTTCTACTTTCTTGAAATGAATACAAGAATACAGGTTGAACATCCTATTACCGAATCAATAACAGGTATTGATATAGTAAAAGAACAAATCAAGATATCTGATGGTGAAAAATTAAGTTTCAGTCAAAAAGATGTACAATGCAAAGGACATGCAATTGAATGTCGTATTAATGCTGAAGATCCCGAAGACAATTTCAAACCTGTCCCTGGTAAAATAAGTCAGTACATCGTCCCCGGAGGTCCGGGATTAAGAATTGATTCAGGTGTTTATCCCGGTTATTCAATTCCACCTTATTATGATTCGATGATAGCAAAAATAATCTCTCATGGAGATAACAGAAAAGAAGCAATTGATAAAATGAATAGAGCCCTGGGAGAATTTATTATCGAAGGAGTTAAAACTACAATTCCATTTCATCAAAAAGTTCTTCGTCATAAATACTTTCTCAATGGAAGCTATACAACAGATTTTATAGATCAATTTTTAAACTGAGGATTTTTAAATGTTAAAACTATTTACAAAATGTCCAAGATGCAATACATCACATTTTATTTCTTTTTTGAAACATCATAAATATGTCTGTTCAAAATGCAATTATTATTTAAGACTTAATCCGCAGACAAGAATAAAAATGCTCTGTGACAGAGGAAGTTTCAAGGAGATAAATAAAGGAATGAAATCGCTGGATCCTCTCGATTTCCCCAATTATAAAGATAAACTTCAAAAAGCTGTTAAATCTACAAAACAGAATGAATCAGTTATGACAGGTGTATGTAAAATAAATAGTTTTACCACAACCCTTGCCATTCTGAATCCAATGTTCATGATGGGATCAATGGGATCAGTTTCAGGTGAAAAAATTACAAGAATGTTAGAGTACTCCATCGATATTAAAATTCCTGCAGTGATAATTACTGCATCAGGGGGTGCAAGAATGCAGGAGGGTATTCTATCGCTAATGCAGATGATAAAGACTGCTACTGCTGTTAAAAATCTTAACAATGAAGGTCTTCCTCTTTTTACTGTTCTCACTGATCCTACAACAGGTGGAGTTTCAGCATCCTTTGCAATGCTTGGAAATGTAATTGTTGCCGAACCGGATTCCCTCATAGGTTTTGCAGGTCCCAGAGTTATAAAACAGACTATAGGTCAGGAATTACCTGATAATTTTCAAAAATCCGAATATCTTCTGGATCATGGAATGATTGATATGGTCATAGAAAGAAAAAACTTAAAAACGCTACTTGGAAAACTTTTAAAGATCCATTTTACAAGAGCATACAAAAATATCCGGGATTAAATATGAAAAATATAAAAAAAGAACTTCAGGATATAGAGAAAAAACTTTCAGATATTGAACTAAATGTAGATAAATCCGAAAGGAATAAAATCGAGAAGCTCCTCAATGAAATCAGAAGCAAAATCAACAGCACAAAAGATGTTCAGAGTATAGTAAAATTAAGCAGACATCCGAAAAGACCTACAACACTTGATTTAATAAAAAGCATTACAAGTGATTTTCTCGAATTCCACGGAGACAGATACTATTGGGATGATCAAGCTATAATCGGTGGTATTGGTTTTATTGATAATATTCCAATAACACTTATCGGGCATCAAAAAGGAAGAAGTACTAAGGAAAACATAAAAAGGCACTTCGGAATGGCTCATCCTGAAGGTTATAGAAAAGCAATCAGATTAATGAGAGAAGCTGAACTTTTTGGAAGACCTGTTATCAATTTTATTGATACACCGGGAGCCTATCCTGGTATAGGAGCTGAAGAAAGAGGACAGTCAAGAGCAATTGCTCACAACTTATACATAATGTCAGATCTCCAAACACCGATTATATCTATTATAACCGGAGAAGGAGGTTCCGGAGGAGCTCTTGCTTTGAGTGTTGCTGACAGATTATATATGCTTTCCAATTCAATATATTCAGTTATTTCACCCGAGGGATGCGCTGCAATACTATGGAAGGATTCTTCAAAAGCTTCAGAAGCTGCTGCTGCCCTTCGTCTTACAGCAAAAGATCTGTATAAACTGAAAATAATTGACGGAATAATAGAAGAACCCGGAGAAGGCGCTTTTACTGATCACCGGGAAACAGCTGAGAGAATAAAAGAAGTTCTTCTCTCATCCTTAAATGAACTTTTAAAGATAAAAGTGCAGACTTTAATAAAAAACAGATACATAAAATACAGAAACATGGGTTCATTCACTGAGTAAATTTAATAGATCGACTTGTCATAACATCTTCAGACAGATTTCACCACTCCTTTATATTGTACAATAATATCAGGGTATCCAGTGTTTGGAATGGACAACACTGGACTCCCCATCTTTCTCGAATTTTCTAAATATTATAATGAACTACCTCAGCATCATAAGCCTTCTTGTCTGTGAGAAATTACCTGCTTTTAATTGACAGAAATAAATACCAGCAGGTACATTGTAACCACTCTCATCTTTTCCATCCCAAACGACATTGTGTCTACCAATCTCTGCTCGATGTTCATGCAGCAGGTTCTTTACCATTTGACCGGCAATATTATAGACAGTAAGTTTGACAGTACAGGAGTTCAAAAGCTGATAATATATAACTGTTTGTCTTGCAAATGGATTCGGAGAATTCCATATTAAAATATTTTCAACAATTAGTTCCTCATTAGGTTTTTCTTCTTCAACCAAAACTGCCCCACCGTCTGTGGTTTTTAAGATGGCACCCCAACTTCCCACGACATAGCCAGTATTAGCATCAACAGGGAAGTGAACATCGCTTAGTGATCCGCCAAAACCAATATTTTGCCTTTCCCATGACCAACCATCGGTAGTTTTAAAAAGAGGAGCATAACCCCAAAAATCCCCACCTACCGCATAGCCAGTTGTGCCCCCCTGAGGGAAATCAATAGCCCAAAGGATGTAAACATCCATATACTGGACGATCCATGATCCACCACCGTCAGTAGTCTTGAAGATAGGAGCACCTGTATTCCCACTACCTACAACATAACCATTATTCACATCAAAAAAATAGAGACCGTAAAACCAATCACTCCCTATACTAATATTAACCCAGGTTGTCCCGCCATCCGTGGTCTTTCCGATATAACCTAAATTACCTACGGCATAGCCGGTTGTTGCATCCTCAGGAAAGGAAAAACCCCTAATTTGCGGTACTGAAGTGGTCTGGGTAATCCAGGTTGTCCCGCCATCCATGGTCTTTAAAATCATGCCATGAGAAATATCAAAATACCCTCCGGCATAACCAGTATCAGTACCAACCGGAAAATGAACACAAAGAATATCGCCGCTTGTACCTGAGTTCTGACTAATCCAGTTAGCTCCACCGTTGGTGGTCTTTGCAATGTAACCTAACTCACTCCCGATGTAGCCGGTCTGTGCATCTACAGGAAAGTCAATATCACTAATCTCATAAGGCGTTCCCGGATTCTGACTGACCCATGTAGCCCCTCCATTAGTAGTCTTTAAGAGGGTACCTAAATATCCTGAGACATAACCGGTATCGGCATCCACTGGAAATTGAACTGCACATTGAGTTTCGTATGCACCAGAGCCCTGTCTGTTCCAGGTTGCCCCGCCATCTGTAGTCTTTAGGGTTATACCGCTTGTTCCAACAGCATATCCTGTTTCAGAGCTAATGGGAAAATGGACAGAGTAAAGACGCTGTTGTATGCCTGAGTTCTGACTAACCCAGTTTGCCCCGCCATTTGTGGTTTTATAAATAATGCTCGCACCGGTTGCATAATTTTCGCCTACAACATATCCGATCTGAGTATCCAGTGGAAAATGAACAGACAAAAGTCTTTGGAAGTTACCTGAATTCTGTTCAACCCATGTTGCCCCGCCATCTGTAGTTTTTTTAATACAGCCAACTGTACCTACAATGTAACCGGTCTGAATATCAAGGAAATATATACCATAAAGGGAAGTATTTACTCCTGGATCTACATCTACCCATGTCGCTCCGGCATCTGTAGTCTTAAAGACTGTTCCCTCGCTTTTCCCTGCATCCCAACCCGTGACATAGCCGGTATCTGGCACAGGAAAATTAATGGAATTATAGTAAGTATTAGATGGGGACTGAACTATCGCCCAGGTTACTCCACCATTATTTGTTTTCAATATTATATATGTCCCCGCCGCATAACCGGTCTGAGCATCCACAAAATCAACAGCACGCAGACTATTAGTTACTCCAGATGACTGCTCGATCCAGGTTATTCCTCCATTAGTGGTCTTTGCAATATAACCGGAATCTCCTACCAAATAACCAATCTGATCATTTACTGGAAAATCCACAGAATATAAGTCATCACTTGTAAGCGTTCCTTGGCTTACCCAATTTGTCCCACCATCGGTTGTTTTCATAACAGTACCAACATCACCTACAGCGTAACCGGTAATATCGTCTATGAAATATACTTGATGAAGCTGGTTCCCCTGTGGTAGAGGACTTAGCCAGAACCAACTGGCTGAAACCAGGCTGGGGATCAGAAGCAAGGCAGTTGACAGCAGAACTGATTTCAGTAAACTTTTACCTAAACCCTGCCACATCTTATTTGGGTTTTTCCTTTGAACACCTTTTTTGTTTTTCATGATTAACCTCCTTTACTTATTTTTAATAGATATCTATTAAAATATCTTTCTACTATATAATTATAATTGGTAATGTGTCACAAATTGTGATTATTGAGTCCTAAAAGCCCTTATATTGTTGAGGAAATAGAATTTATTTATTATAGTTGATAATTTGTTTTAAATTTAATATAATTTCCCCGCACACTGGTGAAATATGAAAATTAAAGATAATATAAGAATTCAGGCAGTTAAAGAATATATATCAGGAGGGACTCTGGAAAATACAGCTTCTATTTTTAAAATTCATCGAAATACTCTCTGGAGATGGGTGAAGTGGTATAAAAAGGGAGGGATGGAAAATCTAAATAGAGAGAAATTTTATTCAGAACCCTGGAACAGAACATCACAGACAGTTGAAAACAAGCTAATTGCATTAAAAGAAAAAAAACCATCATTAACCCTTCAGGATGCGAAAAACAAATTTAGAGACCAGGGAATAAAAATTTCAGTTAATGGAATCTGGAATATCTGGCAGAGATATGGATATATTGGATTTGTAAAAGAACAATTTTCTACATCACACAGAGAATATCTAACTATGAATTCTATTCATCCAACGATAATACAAAAGATAAGGAAATTAATTGATGATAAAAATGTCAAAGAAGCAGCAAAAATCATCAATTCCCTGCCTGTATTTACTTATCCTGAAATTATTAAAGAAATTCCTGCAAGACTACTTTCTTTACGTATACAGGCAGACCAACTTGATGCCGAGTTTTGCAGCTTTCCACTTTCTGTATATCAAAAGAAGATAGAACTTATAAGAAAAAAAATGGAAGAAAAAGAGATGTATTACTCTGCACTTCGTGCTGGTGTGACAGAAGGGTATGCTTTGATGTTTTTGGGAAAATTTAAAAAACTTCTGGAATTGACAGATAGACTAAAAAAAATGAGAAAAGGTGTAAGAGATCATGGACTTAACTTTGCTATTTTTTTTCTTGAAGGTACTTCATTAGGAAGTTACCTTAGAATTGCTGATACTCTTAAATGTATAAAAAAATGCAAAACAATAATAAAACATGTTCCTTGTCCACATAATTTTATGGCTTCACTGGGTGCGTTGTATAGCAGGATAGGATATTATCGCGAAGCCACTCATTGGGCAACAGAGGCAATCAAAGGGATTACAGAGAATTACAGAGGAGAATTATGTATAGGTATCGCTGTACTCCTCACTACATCGGGTAAATATAAAGAAGCACTTATGTTTTTGAAACAGGGTAAACATAAAAATACTAATTCCTTGAATTATTCACAGATACTTCTCATTAAAGCTTGCACTTGTCTAAGTAAGGGTAAATCGCATAAAGCATCTTCATTAGCTAAAGAAGCATTATTGAAATCAAAAAAAATAGGCATTAGAAGAGACCTACATACTGCTACATTCATTCTTGCCTGCAGTTATGCAGTTGTTGGCAACATGAAGGAAGCAAAATCTCAATTAAGAAGATATACTTCACTATTAAAGAAATATCATTTGGAACGAGAGTATCTTATACGTCAGATTCTCCTCGGCAATATTGATATTCCAGAAGAAGCACTTTTAATTCCCAGTTTCCGTCTTGTTTATCTTCTTTACATGGCTAAAAAATCCAATCTATCTCGAGATTACCAAAATGCATTAAGGTATGCACACACTCAAAAACTTTTTGGACTCTTTGAGCGTCTTGTTTTATTTTTTCCCGAACCGGTTTTGCATCTTCTTGAGAAAGGAAAACCTACAGGACTTCCAAAGACAATGCTGAGATTGCCTGTGTTTAACAAAGAGATACCTGTTTATAATATAAAATTCCTTGGAAAACTATT
>CBDUTX010000046.1:0-10601 GCA_965370235.1 uncultured Desulfuromonadaceae bacterium
AAATTACATCGATATTAATTCAACGAGGATTACTCAATATTTATGAGGAGTTCCTGCCAAGGAGAGTTCTTCTTGGCAATTCGTTTATCAGGTGGGGGACAAGTGATTACTGGAGTATGTATTTTGAAGATTTTCCAACTGTTAATGTAGGTGAATTTTACAGGAAAAACATTGAATATTACTTTTCAATAAACAAAGCGCCTATAAACAAAAAGGACCTCGCTTTTCAAGTTCAGAAATTTACAAAAATATCAAATAAACATGACGGTGGTTTTTCTTCTGAAATTTCAAGGCTTATAAAATCACAAAACTTAAAATCTTTAAAGAACTCCATCATTGCACCGGTTGAAAGTACTGTAAATATTTCTCATTTAAACATAAAAGAAATGGTTAATAGAGTTTTTATATCTGAGAAAAAACAGATGACATTATCCGAGATTAGATACAATCTGGAAAATATTTATTCTGTTAAAGTGAAGACAACTTCTTTATCTGCTGCTCTTGTTGAAGATGAGAGATTTATTTTAAAAAACAGAAAATATTGGTTTTTGAAAAATCTACAATTCTCTCAGGGAAAAAAAATATCAAAAATGACTAAGTCTAATAAACACCTGATAAGTAAAATACCATCACAGGCGATTTCAAAAGGTATATTAAAATTGACAGATAGTGTTGATGAATTTTTTCCTGATTTTAATTGCCAGATAATATTCAGGATAAAGGAAAAAAAATTTCTTGTAAATTATAATAAAGATGAAAAAAAACTTGAGAACCTAAAAGATCTTTTTGCTTTTCTCAACTTTCAAAAAAATCAAAAAAATCAGAAAAATGATATGTTGCTTTTACAATTAGAAGATCCTGTTCTTAAAGTGTATTCGTTGAGAAGACTTCAGGATAAGGAGAAATCACATTTTATAAATTCTGGTAAAACCAATCTTCTCATCCCTTCTTTGTCTTCGGATGATATTTTATACAGATTGAGGGATTTGATGGAAGACCTGACAAGTCCGGGTGATTTTGGAGTGGTATACATTAATGGGCTTCCTCTGGAATTATGTTCTCTTCTTTCTGAGGGTAGAAGAAAAGTAAAAATTAAATATTTTGATGCTAATACATCCGTATTAACAAAAAATATCACTAAAACCATAAAGGATAAAAGATTTATTATTACAAAAGCTCGGAATTGGTGGGGTTTGAAAGAGAAAAAATTTAGAGATTTCTCCAAATCTATTTATTCATTAAATATAAAGTGCAGTGATTGTAATGAGTATTTATGGTTTTTAAACCATGAGGTATCAACAAATACTTTTACAGTTGTTTGTTCAAATGCAAATTGCAGAAAGTCAGCTGTTAGAAGAAGTAAAAACATTAAGTTGAATTTAAAAGATATATCTGAATATGAAATGAAAATTAAAGATATAAAATTATCAGATTTTCATAAGTTTTTTAAACAAAAGATAAATGAGAAACTATTAAAGTATCTGTTACCTTTCAGAACATCTCATGTATTGAATGTCATTCTTAAAGAGATATATAAGATCAGGTTGGATGATCTTAAGCAAATATTGTTATATGTTTTTTCGAAAACAATCGATGAAATTTATTCTGAAAAGATAATGTATGATAAAAATGTCTATATTGTCTTCTACAAAAATCTTAAAAAGTTTTTAACAACAATTCAATCATTTCCTGAAATAGATACATTTGAAGAAATGCTGAATTTTGATTTTATAGTTTTCAAATTTCTGAAAACAGAAGAGTTATTAAAACAGAAAATATTCTCTTATCTTTATGATGCCGATAGTCCTGATCTTAAATTTGACAGGTTCTCTCCGATAAGTGACGTAATTGATTCATGTAAAGTATTCATAATCAAAGATATGTATGATGATGATATTGAAGATAAGATCATTAATTATGCAAAAAAATCTGAACTTATTTTCCATAAGAAGATAAAATCAATTACTGATGGAAAGGAGATATTTGTATTTGAGAAAAAATAATATGCCGGAGATGGGAGTCGAACCCATACAGAGCAAACCCCGCTGGATTTTGAGTCCAGTGCGTCTACCAGTTTCGCCACTCCGGCAGATTAGTAATTTTATAGATTGGATATTTTAATGTCAAGAACTGCTGACAGTTTTTTTATCGATTATACAGGATGTTACAGGAATCATGTTGATGCAGAACTTATAGCTGGAAGACTTATCAAAGAAAGTTATTTTCCTGTTATGTCACCTGAAAGTGCTGATCTGGTAATATTTCTCGCCTGTGGTTTCATTGACAGCGCAAGAGAGGAAAGTATTGAAAGAATTATTGAATTGTCACAGGAGATGAAAGAAAAAGCATGTCTTATAACCGGGGGGTGTTTATTCAGAAGAAATCAGGATGAATTAAAAAAAGAACTCGGTGAAGTTGATATATGGGTGGACGGTTCAAATCCTGAAGATTTTATTGTAGCTGTCAAGAGTGGAACAGATGTGATTAATCGTTTAAAATATCCCGATATCGAAGGAAAGAGAAGCAGGATAGGAAGTCCACATACTGTTTATGTTAAGATATCCGAAGGATGTATGAGAAATTGTACTTATTGTCCCATTCCATATATCAGAGGAAAACAGAGGAGTAGAAATCAGGAAAATATTATTAATGAAGTAAAATCATTTCAGGATGAAGGTGTAAAGGAAATTCTGCTTGTAGCTCAGGACAGCAGCAGTTATGGTGCTGATAACAGTTCAGATGTAACAATGATCGACCTTTTGGATAGTATTGAAGCTGTTCTCTATGAAAGCGTAAGATACAGGCTTCTATACATTCACCCTCTCGGTGTTAGTGATGAATTATTAAAATCTCTTGGTCATTATGATAAAATCTTAAAATGCCTTGAAATACCTGTTCAGCATTTTTCCGATAGAGTATTGAAATTGATGGACAGAAAATATGACAGTAAATATTTATTTAAAATGATAGATAGAATTAATGATATTATACCGGACTTTGCCCTTAGAACTACATTTCTTGTAGGCTTTCCCGGTGAAAGAGAAGAAGATTTTAATTTTCTGATATCTTCTTTAAAAAAAGTTAATTTTCAGCGGATCGGAGTTTTTAAGTACAGTAGAGAAGAAAAAACAAAAGCTTACAATTTTGATGGGAATATAAGTGAAAAAACACTTATGGAAAGAATTAAAAAAATTCAAACTTTATCTACGAACATCATGCTCGATAATGACAGGGGAAGAATTGGCTCTGTTATTCCATGTATCATTGATGCTTATTACAAAAATTATTTAATCGGAAGAAGTGATTGGGATATGCCTGAAATTGATAAAAATATTCTGATAGATAATAAAGAAATGAATAATGAGATTGGTGAATGGACCAAAGTTAGAATTACAGATGTCGAAAAAGACGTAATTTATGGAATTTTGGTTGATTAAATGAATATAATTAAACAAATACATCAATTATCAATATTATTTCTATTACTCGTCATTACCATGCTTTCATGCACTGTAAATTATTCTGAACCTGAATTTATCGAAGTAAATGAACCTAAAATTGTAAATTACATCTTAAAATGGAATTTCTTTTTTGAAGGAGGGATTTCTGATGAATTTATAGTAAATGATACATGTTTGATTTTAGGTAATTACTCAGGTGATATTATATCCATGAGTTTACAATCAGGAGAGACAACATATATTGCAAAGTCATATTCCAAAATTAAAGGTTTACTAAAAGCTGATTCCGGTATTTTTGTACTTACAAGAGGAGGAGGTCTTTCGTATTTAAATAATGATTATGATGTTCAATATGAATTAGTGCTTCCGGGTGAATTTCATGCACAACCTGTTTTTTCTAACGGTAAATTGATTTTTCAGAATCTTGAAGGTTTTATCTATATTGTCGATGAAAAAACATCGATAATTTCTGAGATAAAGATTGATAATTCCTGGGGTATGGGTTTTTCAAATCAGATACTCAAAGATCAATTTTATTATACTATTTCGAATAACACAGTGTTCTCAATAGATCTTGATAAGTGCTTCATCGATGAAACATATAATATGGAAACTGGAAATAATTTAACTGATTTATGTCTTTTAAATGGCTATATTTATACGATTAATGAATACGGAAGGATATTTTGTATTAATCCGGAAAACAATACAATGCATGAAGTTTACAATTTAGGCAAAAGGTCTCAGTATTATATTTTCTCAGACAAATCGGACCTGTTTTATCAATCAAAAAACTGTGAGATTGGGTGTTTATATTTAAAACTTGAAGAAATACTCTGGTATTTAATATTTAATTCAAAAACATACTGCAGACCTTTAGTGGCGGAAGATATCATAATTACCGGTGATGCCCTCGGTAATTTATACTTCATTGACCGCTGGTTAGGTCATGTTATATCAATTCAGCATATATGCGATAATCCGATAAAAAATATAAAAAAATATAAAAATTATCTGATAGTATCTGATACCTTTGGAGGAATTTATGTTCTTAAGGAAGCATAGTTTTTTACTCTTACTGCTGGTCTGTTTATCATGTAGTTCATTTAATAAGAAAAATTACAACTGGGGAATGTATGGGGGAAGCCTTGATCACTGTCCGTATTCTGAAATTGAATTGCCGATATTTCTTCATGAAAAAATTGAAAATCTTCCATTTAATATTATAAGAATATTTCCTGATAATAATAATTTGATATTAATTACAGATGAAGGTCAGATTATGGAATATAATTTCAACACTGTAAATTATGTACCTATTTATGATTTTAATAATGATTTGAGTTCAGCTGTAAAGTTTAACAATCTGATATTTTTAACCTTTTTCAATGGAAAAGCTATCTGTTATTCATTAGATGATGAAATGGTTTTATGGGAAAAGAAATTGAATAGAAATATATTTTCCACACCTTTTGTGGAAGGAGAAAAATTTGTACTGACAACCTTGGAAAATCTGTACATATTTAATTCACTTACCGGGGATTTAATCACTCAAATTGAAAATATTTCCTCAATGGGATGTGGTTCACTTTCACCGATTGTAGAAAAAGATAGAATTTTTATCTGTGATAACAGGGGTAATATTCGATGTTTTAATATCAAAGATGGTTCGTTACTATGGCAATACCAGAGTGATTGCTTTTTTCCAATCAGAACTACCCCTGCAATTTATAAAGACGATCTATATGTCCACCTTCTCAGTGGTGAGATATTAATACTGGATAAAGAAAAAGGGATATTGAAAGATAAGATTCAACTTCCATCAAATCCGGATTTTTCTTATATTGCCATTGACAGTGATATTTTATTTGTTTCGACATTTGGCAGGAATAAATACTTTTTAATGTATTCACTAAAGGAAAAAAAGTATTTGTGGACTAGAAATGATATAGGAGGATATTTCTTTTTATTCAAGAATTCAATTTTAATTGAAGATTCCAATAGAATACTTCAGATAGACAGAGATGGAAGTGAGAGAAGAACATATAATTTTCAAACTAATTTTCTTTCCACTGTTTTTATTGATAATAAATTGATATCTGGAGGAAATGGAGTAATAGGGCAATGGAAATAGAGGTTTTTAATGAAATATTATTTTAAAAGTAATCGATCTTTTATTAAAGGTGATGTCAGAATAAAAAATAATGTCAGTATCTGGCCATTTGCAGTGTTAAGAGGTGATTTGAATTATATTGAAGTAGGAGAAAATTCAAATATTCAGGATGGATGTGTTCTTCATGTAACAGAGGAACTTCCTGTTGTTATAGGAAATAATGTTACCGTGGGACATAACGCAGTGATACATGGCTGTAAAATTTGTGATAATGTACTGATTGGAATGGGTGCAATCATATTAGATAAAGCACAAATTTCAAGTGGATGCATAATAGCTGCCGGTTCGGTTATTCTCCAGGGTGAGATTATACCTGAAAATTCTCTTGTTGCCGGAGTACCTGGAAAAGTAAGAAGGATAATTGGTGAAGCTGAAGTTCAGAATATAAAAAATCATGCTATGAGATACAGTAAATTAGCAGAAAGAGAATTGGAAAAAATAAACATTAATTCTTGACTTTTAATCTTCTAAGAGTAAGTTAATTTTTTTGTTAATAATTTCTTTTGACTTAGTATAATGAAAGATAAAATGTCAGGAGGTCCGAATGGTAAAGATGATGATGCACGGCAATCAAGCCTGTGTACATGGTGCAATTGTCGCCGGCTGCCGGTTCTTTGCAGGATATCCCATAACTCCTTCTTCTGAAATAGCTGAAGAGATGTCTCTTCTACTACCCCTGGTAGGAGGAAAATTTATACAGATGGAAGATGAAATTGCTTCGATAGCTGCAATAATTGGAGCAAGTTTGACCGGGAAAAAAGCACTTACAGCTACTTCCGGTCCCGGTTTCAGTCTCAAACAGGAAAATATAGGTTATGCCTGTGAAACTGAAATTCCATGTGTAATTGTTAATGTTCAAAGAGGAGGTCCCTCCACAGGCAGTCCTACTATGACTTCTCAAAGCGATTTTATGCAGAGCAGATGGGGAACACATGGCGATCATGTTATAATAGTTCTTGCACCAAGCAGTGTTCAGGAAACTTTTTTTTTGACTATCAAAGCTTTTAATTTTGCAGAGAAATTCAGAACACCTGTTATCATTTTAACAGATGAAATAATAGGTCATATGACTGAAAAAGTTTTATTACCTGATATTGATGAGATTGAAATTATAAACAGAAAAAGACCTTCCGTTGAACCGGATAAATATCTTGCTTATGCTGAAACTGATGATGGAATCCCTCCAATGGCAGATTTTGGCAGCGGGTACAGATATCATGTAACGGGACTTATACATGATGAAACCGGATTTCCAACAAATGATCCTGCTAAAATCAAAGCACTGAAGGAGAGATGGTTTAAAAAGATATATAATTTTAGAGATGAGATAGTAATTACAGAAGAAATCGAGACCGGGGATATGGATTATTTGATCTTTTCATATGGTTCTTCTGCTAGATGTGCAAAGAAAGCAATTAAGTTAGCCCGGGAAGAAGGGATAAATGTTGGAATGTTAAGAGCACAAACATTATGGCCATTTCCTGATAAGGAATTAAAAAAACTTTCAGAGAAAGTAAAAGCAGTTTTTGTGGTTGAAATGAATATGGGGCAGGCAATTAGAGAAGTTGAAAGGGCTATTTGTAATACTATACCTGTTATTCCTGTTCAAAGGTATGATGGAGAAGCAATGAATCCACTGGAAGTCTTGGCTGCAATAAAAAAACAACAGGGGGAATAACCATGTCTTTTCGTTATGAAATTAGATTAAGCGGTGCAGGAGGGCAGGGTTTGATATTGATAGGTAAAATATTAGCTGAAGCTGCAGCAATATTTGAAGATCTCAATGCAACTCAAAGCCAATCTTATGGACCTGAAGCGAGAGGGGGAGCAAGCAGGAGTGAAGTAATAATTTCTGATGATGATATTGATTATCCGAAAGCAAGCAATGTTGATCTGCTGCTTGCAATGACTCAGGAAGCTTTGAATAAATATGGTAATGATACAAAAGAAAAAGCCATTATAATATACGATCATGACATTGTCATTAATCCGAGCGACTATAAAGGAAGGAAAATATATTCAGCAAAAATTACTAAAACTGCGATTGAGAAGTTTAACAAACCAATAGTTGCCAATATGATTGCACTGGGTATTATGACGAGCATTTCACATATTTTACCGGTTAATTCAGTAAAAGAAGCCATTAAAGCAAGAGTTCCCAGGGGAACAGAAGAACTTAACCTGAAGGCTTTTGAAGAAGGTTATAATGAAGGTGAGAAGCTACAGGGAATTTAATATTTGAAAGTAAAACCCTCATACCATCTTCTATCCCCACTTGATAGAGCAAAAGAGGAAATCTGTCAATGGGGCAATCACATGAAAAAATTCAGGACTTTTATTGATAGATATTACCTTCAATTGACATCATGTTTGGAATCTTTCAATCTGAGAGACGAAGTTCATTTAAAATATAATTTGCCTGATATAGACAAACAGGTTGAAAGAGACATGAAAATTATTTCTTCTCTCGATGTAGAAAAGACCGAGACTATCAATTATCTTGGAGTATATTATGCTCTTAAAATAGCCCAGTTGAATATTAATGGAATAGATTATTTAAGAGCGCAGGTAAGATTAAGAGATCCAAAAGAAGTTTATGAAACTTTCATGAGAGAATTAGGATGGCGGTTCAGAGCTGTTACAAAAATATTCCTTGAAAACTTAGTAAATATTTATTCTGAAGAGTTGAATCATCCTGATTTTCTATTAGCAAGTGTTGGAACAAGAGCAGACCAGGATGATATTGATGTTGTAGTCATTTCTGACAATGTTGAAACCGGTCAGCTTGACCGATTGATGAGCAGAGTTAATAAAACTATGACAAAGTTTGCTCTGCCGCTGCATTTTCATATTGCTGAAAACATAAACGACAATAAATATTCTACTACATGCGAAGAATTGAAAGATTATGTCCTTAAAAATATATCAAATTTTGTTGTTATAACAGAAATACTTGGAGCAAAAAAAATACTTGGTTCAAATGATCTGATGAAAAAATTCGAAGAAGAAGTACTCTTACTGTTCTATCCTGAATTTACTATAGATTCCAGATTTCACGAAGCATACCTGCGTATAATCCTCGGTGAGACAAGAATATATCTCTCAAGGTCATTGAATGAAGATTTTATTCATCCAAAAAATGATGCTCTGAGAATGATAAAAGGATTAATTGCAATTTTAAAGACAAGGTACAATATAAGACATAAGAATGCTTGGACTATAATTGATATATTAAAAAAGGTAGATATTAAACACTGGGATATATATGCTGTTCTCCGTGAAAGTCTTGCTTTCTTTGAAACCATAAGATTTCTGTATATGTTATACGGAGTTCAGGATGAGAGAATATCCTTACAAACCTCTGAAAGCAGAGAAATCCTTGAAAAAATAGGAAATATAATGGGGATCAATTCTTATGGGGGCATTTCAGCTATAGACCATCTTTTGATGAAATATTACGAGCATCTTCATAAAGTGAGAAAAATAGTTGAGATTTTAGTTAATGACATTAGAGATTATTTAAGCAGAATTACTATTTTCAAAGAGGTGCTTGTTACCGGTAGGGAGAATATTGCTTTAGATTTTGCAAAACAATCCGCCTTTTTTAAAGGTTCAAGGTTCTGGGAAGATATCCTTGAAATGTTCACTGAAAGAGATAATATCCTTTTAAAAGAATTTGTAAAAAGTTATCTTAATTTACCCGAAAGAAAAAGAAAACGGATTCTGAATAATTTATTCTATTGGCTTGAAATTTCTTTTGAAGGTTTACTTCAATTTATAATATACCTCAATGAACTTGGAACAGTTAATGCTGTTGCTGTAAAAGATGAATTCATAAATACTTTTTTTTTATATCTGAACAAGATTGAATCGAGTCCGTCTATGCTTTTGCGCTTTTTTAATTTACATCCGGTTCTTTTAAATAAAATTCTTGTTTCACTGAATAAAAATCACTTGATGTTCCTTATTGAAAAAATTATACCAAAATTTGATAATATTTCTCCAGAATACAATCAGGCTGTTTATCTGAAATCAAATCTAAAGAATATTATCGAGGTCTATGGTTACGGAAGCAGATATTTTAGAAAATATTTTCAGAGAATTACCGAAGAAAATCCTGATCTTATTCACAGTCTTGGTTCCTATGAGCAGATTGAAGATGCCTGTGCAGGACTTTTTGCCGATGTTTCAAGGACTTCAGATAGAACACTTCAGAAGAAACTTCTTGGACATTTTTATGACCTTGAATTTATTCATACTGGTCTAAGGGCTATTAGAGGGGAATCTTACGAGGATATAGCTGATACATTTATTAGTTTTACAGAATCATATATTAGAAGTCTATTTGGTATCTGTAAACTAGAGATTGAGTCCCAGAGAAGAAAAATATTAATAGCTGAAGATATCTTTTCTCTTTTTACAGTTGGAAGTACTGCAAGAGGGAGTGTGTATAATGATGACCTCGATTTGCTTATTCTTCTTGATTCAAATGATTCTGATTTATTTGTTTTATACAATAAAATAATTTCAAAAATGAATCGAGAAATAGTAAAAAGAGGGATAATTCCACAATACCGTTTTGCCGATCACTTTGGGAATTATGTAACGAAGTTGGAAGAATTACAGGGATTATTCAAAACTCAGTATGACGGGGATTTTGTGGAGTTTTCACAACTTCTCGAAGCCAAACCAATAATAAGCTCGATGAGAATTAAAAAAATTTTCACTGAAAAATTATTAAATCCTTATGTTTATGAAAAATGGAAAGTTTATGCTAAGAATATGATAAGAGAAATTAAATGCAGACATGCAGAATTTGAAGATAAGAAATTTGATGTAAAAGAAGCACCCGGAGCAATAAAGGATATTGAAATGATGCTTCTGATCTTTAAAGCAAGGTACAAATTAAAATGTAATTCCAGTATTGAGTTAATTGAAAACCTATCATTGATTGACAAGAAAAACAA
>CBDUTX010000047.1:0-10344 GCA_965370235.1 uncultured Desulfuromonadaceae bacterium
AGATATTTTGAATTTATTCAAATATATCAAATTAATAAACTGATATTTGAAATAATCTGTGTTTTTCTGTGGTAAAATAATTTTACATTTCTTGAATTTTTATATGCTGTTTTTTTAGGATTAAATCTTAAAAAGGAACAGTATATTTTTTAATAAACTTAGTAATATAGTTTTGCATTTCATCTTTAGCATCTCTCGGACTCCCTGCTACCCACACAGCAAAATTGTACAATTCCTGATTAGAAATTTTTATCCATAAATTATCTTTATACAGAGCAAAAAATAAAGTTGCCATTGCTATTCGTTTATTTCCATTTTGAAAAGGATGATTTTTTTATCATTAAATAGAATAATATAGAAACTTTATCAAAAAATGATCTGTATAGATCTTTCCTGTCAAATGTTTGCAGGGGAGCAGCTAAACAACTTTCTAAAATATTTGGAAAACGAGTTCTAAATTCAGGAATAGGCTCATTAAATACAAACTTTTCCTGTGCAATTTTAAAGGCAATATATTCTACTTGATATATTGTAATTAGCTCTTTCATTCTGAACCAAGTCTTTTCAAGGTTTCACCATACTCATCAATTGTTCGAGTCACTACTGTATCAATTTCTCTTTTTTCTTTTTCTCCAAGAGGAGTTCCTTCTATGCTCTTTATTAGTTTTTTTATTGTTCTATCGGATATTGCAAAACTTCTTCCTATTCTTATCGCTTCGATCTGTCCTTTTTTTACTTTGTAATAAACTGCGGTTCTACTTAAACCTAAAATTTGTGCAACTTCGGCTATTGAATAATATGGTTTTTCTTTCATCTCTTCCCCCTTGGATTTAACTTGTCAACTACATAGTACTGATTAACAATTGTTAAGTTATATACGAAGTTATTATATGCTCAGTTAATGCTATTGTAAACAATTGTTTACTTTTTATTCATATTAACAATTGACTATTAGCTCTAATGGCTGAAGGGTGGTGAGGAATCCAGTTAATCTGTCAAATATTCTTCTGGGCTGTTTATTGATTTGTATTAATCTGTGTATTGTTTCACATCTGATGTAATCAGATTTTCTTAAATAGAATTAGATTATCTATGCAGGTGAAATAAATTTATTCATTTTCACCAAGTAGATAATATATTATGTGAAACAATATCCTGTCATCTGTGTTCTATTCTTCATTGACTATTGCTAATTGCTCATTGTTCATTGTTTTTTCTCCGTGTTTATCTGTGGCAAAAATTCTTACATTGGATGGGTTGTGCTGGGCTATGTACCTTAGGATATTATGTAATTTAACTTATGAAAAATGCAAAAATGCAAGCCCCGACCCTTATAATATTGGTTGATTAAGGAATGATCGTATGATATAAGAAAATCCAATGAAGAAGCTGTCTATAATCATCGTTCATTATAAAGCTGAAGAAGAAACAAAATCACTTTTAAACTATATTTTAAACGAATCTTATCTTCCATTTGACTATGAAATAATATTAGTTTTAAATTCAAAGTTGAACTTAAGTTCAAATATACTTTCACAGATAAAACCAATCGATTCAAATGGTAATCCCGGTTTTGCCCATGCTGTAAATTCTGCATATAGAATTTCAACAGGAGATATTTTTCTTCTTTTAAATCCTGATATAGAACCTGAAATAAACTCAATCAATGATCTGTACACATCTTTCTGTAAAATGAAATCGATCGGGATTCTGCTTCCAAAATTGATATTACCCGATGGAACAAGACAGTATTCAGTAAGAAAGTTCTATCGATTATCCGATATTTTATATTCAAGAATTGCAGTAAAAAAGGAAAAATATCCTCACTTCTACAGAAAACATCTTTTAACTGATATCAAAGACAACAAATGTGTTGAAGTGGATTGGGGAGTGGGAGCCTGTATGATGATAAACAGAAATTTGATAAAAACATTAGGAAAAATATTCGATCCAAGATTTTATCTTTACTTTGAAGACGTAGATCTATGCATCAGGAGCTGGAGAAATAATTTCAGAGTTATCTACAATCCGAATATAATATTTGTCCATCATCACAGGAGAGAGAGCAAATCCTTTTTTAGGAAAGCTGCTTTTCTTCACATGAAAAGTTTTGTTAAATTTTATTTAAAATACAGTGGTCTCTATAAAAGAAATTAACATCTTGATTTTTTCATTCTGTTCTGACATTTATCTTTTCATAAGAATGAAGTGCTTCATCCATCAAACTGCAGACAAGAAGGCTCACTGAAAGTCCGAATGTAAAACCTGTAAGGAACTGTAGTAAATGTGTTGGTTTATAAAAACCGAAAAATTCAGAAATCCATTCTGCAAAAAGTGTAATTGCAAAGATCACAGAGATAAACATCGCTTTTCTCCAGTTAATATAATAACGGAGCAGGGGAAATAAAAGAGAACATCCGAGAAAAAAAGAGAGGTCTATTCCTGTGCATCTGAAACAGACAACAGCAGGTTTTGAAAATATCTGAGGGCATCTATCAGGAATTCCATGACAGAAGAATCTGTAAATAAATTTTATCACCGATGCAGTCCTGAAAAAAGACAGATGTTCCAAAATTGGCGGAGAAATGCCAAGAAGCCACACTACAAGAAAGATCATACCAATCCCCGGAGCCCAATAAGGATATGGAAGTTTATTTTCCCGTAGCATGAAGATTATCCTATCAAACACATTTTCAAAAGTGCCATTCGAATGAACAATCCATTTTGAATCTGTTTAAAATACAGAGCTTTTGTATTAAAATCAACATCCGGAGAAATTTCATCAACCCTCGGAAAAGGATGAAGAAGTATCGCATCAGGTTTCATAAGATCTACAATAGATTTATCAACAATGTACTTTCCTCTCGCTTTTTCATAATCTCCCGGACGCTCGATCAATCTCTCTCTCTGAATCCGGGTCATGTAGATAACATCAACTTCTGAAGCAACTTCCCTGAGGTCTTCATGTTCAGACCATGTAATGTTATGCCTGTCTAGGTAGTCCTTGATATCATCGCTCATCTTCAAAAAATCAGGTGAGACAAAGTTAATTTTTACCTTCTCATACTTCGCAAGTAGATATGCCAGGGAGCGAACTGTTCTTCCATTTTCAAGATCCCCGACCATTGCTACACTTAAATCATCGGTTTTTGAAAATGCTTCATCTATTGTGTACAGATCGAGCAATGCCTGGGTCGGGTGTTGCCCGGCACCATCACCTGCATTGATTATAGGAATATTAGCTGCTTCTACTGCAAGTTTTGCAGCTCCGCTTTGATAATGCCTAAGAACTATTATATCGGAATAGCTCTGAATTGTTCTAATAGTATCCTGAATACTTTCACCTTTTGATGCAGAAGAAAATTCTCTTGCATTTTCAGTTGAAATAACCCTTCCTCCAAGTCTTATCATAGCTGATTCAAAACTTAATCTTGTTCTCGTACTCGGTTCATAGAATACTGTTGCCATTATCGCATGTCTGAGGATATCGCTTCCCCCTGAAAAAGCTATGCCTTCCATCTCTCTTGCTTCTTTAAAGACTTCATTTAATAAATTTCTGTCAAATTGTTGAGCTTCAATAACGTGTTTTAATTTCATTTGTCCTCCTCAACTATGTGCCTGGAACCAGTTGTCCCCAAAATTTATATCTACGTTTAAAGGCACTGAAATTTCAATTACATTTTCCATTGTATTTTTTACAATATCGGATACAACTTCAACATCACCTTCATGTACTTCAAAGACAAGTTCATCGTGTACCTGCAATATCATATATGCTCTATATGTTTTCAGTGCTTCATATAATTTTATCATTGCAATCTTAATAAGATCGGCAGCCCCTCCCTGAACGGGAGTATTAAGAACTTTTCTTCTCGCTCTGTCCCTTTCTGTTCTGCTCTTATCATCAAGTCCTCTGATAATTCTTCTTCTACCCATAAATGTCCTGATCTCTCCATTTGTCTTAGCATATTCTAATAATTCATTCTGCCATAATTTTATAGAAGAAAATCTGTCAAAGTATCCATTTATGAAATCACTTGCTTCTCTTTCGGATATTTTCATATCCTTTGCCAATTTAAATGAAGACATACCGTATAAAATGCCGAAATTCACTGATTTAGCCATTGTTCTCATCTCAATATCAACTTGTTCAGTGTCAACTTTAAACAATTCAGCTGCAGTTCTCGCATGTATATCTTCATCGTTGTTGAAAGCTTCAATAAACGTTCTGTCTTTAGAAAGATGTGCAGCTAACCTCAGCTCAATTTGAGAATAATCTGCGGAAATAAGTTTCCAGCCAGAAGGTGCAATAAAAGCTTTTCTGATCTCCCTTGCCCTTTTATTCCTTATTGGAATATTCTGAAGGTTCGGGTCAGAAGATGAGAAACGTCCTGTTGCAGTTGCTCTCAAGTTAAATTTGCAGTGCAGTCTTCTTTCATCATCAACCATAGCCGGTATGACATCGATATATGTGGATAATAATTTTGACAGAAATCGATGTTCAAGAAGTTCCTTTACAACACTGTGTCTTCCAATCAATTTCTCAAGTACTTCAGCATCTGTTGATCTTCCTGTTTTAGTTTTTTTGATTACAGGGAGCTTCAAAATATCGAAGAGAAGTTCTGCAATCTGTTTTGGAGATCTTGGATTTACAATTATACCTGCTGTTTCGATAATTTTTGCTTCAATATCTGAAAGGTTCCCTTCTAATTTGTTCTTCATCTCTTTTATAAAATCCAGATCGATCAGGACTCCTTTCTCCTCCATTTTATGAACTATTGGGATCAACGGAAATTCAATTTCAAACAGAAGGTTTTTTAACTTTTCCTCCTCAATATTTTTCTTTATTTTGAAATAGACATCCTCAGATTTGTTCAGGCAATCATATGGTGAAAGATATAAATTAAGATATCTTCTGATCAGAGAAATGAAATCATAATTTCCCTTTTCCGGATCGATCAGGTATGAAGCAGTTCCTATATCAAAATAATTTTTGCAGTAGAATACATTTTCATTTAAAAATTCTTTGTAATTGTCTGTGATAATAGTTTTAAAATTTTCAAAATATTTCAAATTCTCCTTTTGTAACTGAGTAATTCCGCTTTTATTACCGCAATACCATAGAGAATCGATTTTTATAAGTCCGATTATTTCACCTTTGATTTTGTCAAATGAAATATTATTCACAGTCATATCTTTACTATTTAAACTGATTCCAAAATCATTTGCTATCCTGTTCATTTCCCATGATTTTAAAAATTGAGATGCATTTCTATTTAATTTTGACCTTTTAAATTCTTTTTCAGATGGGATTTTAACATCATTTTTTAATGTAATTAACTGACGGGCAAAGAGTATCTTTTCTTTGAATTCTATTAATTTATCTGCTATTTTCTTCGATGTGAATTCTTCAGGCTTTTCAAGAAGATTATCAAGATTGTAACTATTTAAAAGTAATTTTGAAGCTGTTTTTGGTCCAATTCCGGGAACACCGGGTATATTGTCGGATGAATCCCCTACAAGAGACAGAAAATCTTTTATCTGATCAGGATATACACCAAATTTATTGAATACATTTTCTCTGTCATATATCATCCATTCTCTTTTTTTCCCCGGGTAAACAATAGTGAGATTTTCATTAACCAGTTGCATCAGATCTTTATCATTTGTAATAACTCTAAGTTTAATATGTTCAAACTCGGATGCAATTGATGCAATTACATCATCTGCTTCTACTCCTGGAATTCTAAAAACAGGAAATCCAAGTAATTTCAAGCCATTGATGAGAGCTTCTATTTGATCTATCAAACTGTCGGGCATTTTTTTTCTATTAGCTTTATATTCTGAATACATCTCTTTTCTGAAGGATGGTCCGGGTGCATCAAAAATCATAACTATGTCATTGTCCCCAAAATCCTTGATTAAAGAAACTATAGAGTGCAGAACTCCATATATTGCCCCACATTCCCTTCCATCCCTGGTTTTAAGGTCTGCCTTAACAAGACCATAATAGCTCCTGTAAGCAATAGCAGTTCCGTCAACAATTATCATTTCGGTAAAGATTTTCCTTGTCAATAAATTCAGCAATTCCGTTTGGAACAAACATTTTTATATCAGCACAATCCGTCACCCGATCTCTTAACTCGGTTGAGGAAATATCAATATACCTGTTAATATAGTCACATTCAAAAGGAATTTCCTTAATGTTATTATTTTCTTCACCTTTTCTTTTCATAACTATGAAGTGAACCATTTCAGATAATTTCTCAATTTTAAACCAGGTGTTCAAAGTCCTTGCCTGATCTTCACCTATCATTAAAAAAAGTTTTTTATAATTTATTTTGTCTCTATCAAGCACATTCTTCATTTCACAAAGAGTATTAAAGGTGTAATTTGGTTCTGATATATTTCTTTCAATATCTGAAACTTCTATCCATTGATAAGGAGAAGTTGCTATTTCACACATCTTCAATCTTGAGTCATAGTCAGCTTTTGCCTGTTCCTTGTGAGAAGGAATTTTTGTTACAATCCAAATTATTTTCTTGAGATTAAACTGCTCTTGTGCATCAATTGAAAATATAATATGACCTATGTGAGGAGGGTCGAATGATCCTCCGAAAACACCTATACGCAACTAATACCTCTGATCATTAGTTGTATAATATCTTTCAGATATTACCTCGTCAAAAGAGAAGCAGTTTTTCACGTGCTGTTTCTGTATATTCATTTTCTGTTGCAGTAATCTTCATCAAATATTTCAATGCTTCTGTAGTATCATACTGCAGGAGCGACATATCTGATATCTCCATATATGCTTTCATAATATAATCAGTAGAAGGATACATTCCAATTGCTGTTTTTAAAATAACAAGAGAAGCATTAATTTTTCCCATTTTTCTGTATATATATGCTTCATGCAATAGTTTTCTCATAAGTACATTCTCACATTCATTTATTCTCTCCGATGCAAGCGGAACATTTTCATTTTCAGGATATCTCGCAATGAAATCGATATAGTACATCAATGCAAGCTTTCTTTCAGTCTGATCTCTTTCATATTGCGGTGCACTTTTTTCATAACAGAAGGCAAGATTGTAAAGAGAATTAGAATATAAGCTGTCTGTGAAAAATCTGTTTATAAACATTTCAAATGCATCACTTGCTTCATTCCAGTTCTCGGATTTCATATATGACATTCCTATCATATGTAAAGAATAACTTTTATATGCACTGAAATCATAATTTAAAAAAAGAAAATTATACATTTCAGCTGACTGATCATATTTTCCATTTTCATAAAGATAGTTCGCTTCAATTAAAACCTCATCATCACTTATGAATCTGTCAGATATAAGTCCTCTTCCGGCACACTGTGAAAGTAGTAGTACTAACAACAACAGATATAATATTTTTTTCATAATTACTCCTGTATCCTAATAAGAAGATTGATTGCTTTGTCTCTTAATGCTGAACTCCTCTCCAATTCAAGAACTCTTTCAAGAAAAATAGAAGACTGATAATATTTACCATAATTCACCAATAAACTTCCGGCGAGCCAGGATGCTTCTGCTGATATTGTACTATTGGTCAGATAAGAGGACTCGGTTAAATATGTCATCGCTTTATGGGTTTTTCTCTCATCGAGATATTCTTTTGCTATCTCAAGCAGTAATCTTGCCTTCTCAAGAGTAACCTCAACTCTATTTGCTTCAGGTAATATCAAAGCTGAATCAATCCATTCGAGAGATGTTTCTTTGTCACCTTTTTCCCTGAATATTGCCGACAGAATAAAACAAGCGTTGAGTGCATTGTTATCCTTTCCATAAGAGTAAAGTAAACCTTTTATAGCTGAAACTGTATCTCCCTGATTTAAAAATTTTCTGACAACATCAATAAGAATATTCTTTTCAACGGATTCTAAATCAATAGAAAAAACTTTTTGTGAAAATATGACCTCTTCGGAATAACGTCCTTCAAATGAAAGTTTGTCAACAATTTGTCTATATCTAACAAGGACAGTATCAATCAAGGAACTGTCATAAAACAAAATTGTATCCAATGTATTTGATGCGCTTTGATACAAACCAAGTTTTATGTCAATATCCGTCGAAAGAATCAATAAATCAATCGAGCTGTCTTCTCCATTCTCTCCGAGAATTGAGTCGAGAGCTAAACGAGCTCTGTCGTAACGTCCATTATAATATAGACTTTTTATCCTATCTATTCCATTTTCACTGCTTTTCTGTGTACATGAAAATATCACGGATAAAATAACAAAACTAATAATAATGTTTTTTTTAATAAATTCTATTCTCAAAATCCACCTTTTTTAAGTTATTTAATATTAGTCTCTTCAAAGAGATTGTCAAGGGAAGGTGCTTTTGATTTTATTTTTCTTTTAATACGGGGAAAAGAATCTTCAATATCTACTTTTTTATAATTTATATCACCGGATTCAAGTGCTTTTAATTGAGCTGCAAGGAAACCTTTCATCTGAGCTTTCAATGTTGCTCTATGAGTATTCAAAGCTGAAATTTCAGTAGTCATTTCAACCACATCTGCTCTGACTTTTGAAAGAATATTTTCAGACTGCAGACGGGCATTCTGTAATATTAAATCAGCTTCCTGTTCAGCATTCTTTTTTATCTGTTCAACACTTTTTTGAGCTGATGTCAGCGTATTTTGAAGAGTAATTTCGAGGTTCCGGTAGTCTTCAATCTTTCTTTCAAGTTCTCTCATCTTCTTTCTTAATTTTAACTCACCCTTTTTCACTTTCTCCAATTCGTTATCCTTCTCCTCAAGCTGCGCTTTTATATCCTCCATTTCAATGTTCACTCCTTCTTCCGCTTTTTTCTTTTCTTCGTTCTGAATTTTAGTTATCCTCGATTTAAGCCTCTTATTAACTTCATCATTAATCGATTTATTTCGTTCGTCTAAATCTTTTTCTCTTTTATTTAGCTCTTGATTCTTCCTCTGATATTTGGACTCAAGGTCCGTACGGACTTTCTCCTCTATCTGATGAGTTACAGCTTTTTCAAGCTGTATCTCTGCTCCACACTCCGGACATTCTATTGTCTGTTCTGCCATTATTTCCTCCAATTATCTACATATTAAATAGGTTTCCAGTAAATTTTGAGGTTCTCTTCAAAATCGGTCTACATTGATAAAACGTTGATTTTGATTTTTCATAAATATCAAGAAATCCTTGCAGAGTAAGTTCTCTCGATGGGAAAAAGGATACATTTATACGCTTGAAGTATTCATATTTCGAATAATATTTTTCATTCAGAATGTCGTCTAATAAGTCGATTACTGCACTTGAGAGATTATTTTTCCCTTTATTTTTAGGTGCTAAGTTATCTAAGCACTCAGAAAACGAACCGATAAGAATGTCAGAAAGCTGTATCATTTCACATGCTGCTTTGTGATTTTTTTCTTTTTTTGGATCAGCTCTAACAAACTTAATTTTATCATTTAAGAAAGTAATCCGCATATCCTTTTGCCCCAACCTCCACTGAAGGTGCCATGGAAAGAAATCATGTTTTTGTAAAAAACCTTCTGAATCATGATAGATATTGTCAACAATGATTTTACCATAATTATCCTTGCTGAAAAATAAATTGACACCACATAAAAATGCTGAACGAAAAAATCTATTATATATATTTGAAAATTTCCCTTCTCGAGTATTACCTTTGCCAAATAATTCAAACAACAACCTGTTTTTATTAATCCCAAGAAGGTTATAAAAAAATATTTTATCATTATCCAGAACAACTTGATCAATCCACCTTTTTGCGACCTGCTCTATTGCACCTCTACCCTTCCTATTTACTTTGTGAAATTTTACCTCACCATAAAAATTCTCAATTTTCCTGCATTTATTTAATATTTCGCATGCTAAATTTAACTTCTCTTGTGGAACAAATAAGATACCAATATATATCCATTCTTCATCATTAGGATGAGCATACTTGTCAACCTTCCTTTCATCACAAAAAATAGATATCTTCTCTTCTTTTTGCTCTATTTTGTTTCCAAATAAATCAATTCTCATTCTTCCTTGTGTTCATAAAAAAAAATACCCACAATCTCTCTCTAATCCATTTTACAACTTTCTTTAAACTATATCAAAGACTTTTCGGAATGTCAAGATTTTTGCGATATTCAGCTTATGTCAAATGTGGAGACCTGACCCCTATTCTTTCCTTGCCATTTTCCAGTTTACCCCGTTAGAGACAGGATGCGAAGAAAAGCGCATCCGCATTATCATCAATCATTCTCTAATGGGAGCCTGCCCCGAAGATTATGCAGGAATTACCGACTCTCTATGTAATTATATGG
>CBDUTX010000048.1:0-10319 GCA_965370235.1 uncultured Desulfuromonadaceae bacterium
TAATATAGAGCCACATATTGTACCGCCAAGCACTATAAGAAAACAAGTATTTGGTCATGGACGAACCAAGAACCCTTGGGATAATCTACCTGATGACGTAGCAGCGGCAATTGGCTGTTCATTTTATACAATACCAAAGGAGGAAAATGATGAGTTCGCCTTTTGACATTTTTTTTACAGAAGATCAAATTGAAATCAAGAATCTGACACGGAAAATTGCAGAAGAACGCATTTTACCGATTAGAGCAAAATATGATTCTGAAAATATATTCCCAAAAGACATAATGGATGAGCTTGCAAGATCTGATCTTTTCAGAGTTTTTATCCCTGAAGAATATGATGGATTAGGAGGAGGAGCTACAGAATTATCAATTGTAACAGAAGAACTTTCCAGAATTTGTGGAGGAATAGCAATATGTTATGCTGCAAGTGGTCTCGGTGCAATACCGATTATACTTTTTGGTACTGAAGAACAGAAAAAGAAATATCTTCCTCCTATTGCAAGTGGTGAAAAACTTGCTGCTTTCGCTATAACTGAATCTGAAGCAGGGAGTGATTCATCAAATATACAGACTAAGGCAGTACTTGATGGAGATCATTATGTCATCAATGGAACAAAACAATTCATAACTTCCGGTGGGGAAGCTGAAATTTATGTTGTCATCGTCAGTACAAATCCAAAAAAAAGAATCAGGGGTCTTTCAGCTTTTATTATTGAAAAAGGAACAAAAGGTTTTAGTTTCGGGAAAAAAGAAGACAAATTGGGGATCAGGTCTTCTGTGACTTCAGAACTTATTTTTGACGATTGCAGAGTTCCAAAGGAAAATATATTGAGCAGAGAAAGCAGAGGATTTAGAGTTGCAATGGATACATTTGATCGTTCACGTCCCGGAGTTGCAGCTCAAGCTGTTGGAATTGCTCAGGGAGCTTTTGAAGCAGCTGCTGATTACGCTTCAAAAAGAATTCAATTCGGTCAACCGATTATTTCTTTTCAGGGTATCGGTTTTATGCTTGCAGATATGGAGACGTCCATACAGGCAGCAAGAGCTCTTACATATACATCATCCAAGTACGTAGATTCCGGTGTAAAGAACACAGGCAAAATTTCTGCAATGGCGAAAGTCTATTCCAGTGACGTTGCAATGAAAGTTACAACTGATGCGGTACAGATCTTCGGTGGTTATGGATATATGAAAGACTATCCTGTTGAGAAAATGATGAGAGACGCAAAGATAACACAGATATATGAAGGAACCAATCAAATTCAAAGATTAATTATCATGACAAAGATAATTCATGAACTAGCTTCCAGATAAATTCAACAAAGGAGAATCCATGGACAAAATAAAGAATTTTGATGCTTTGATCGAACAGGCAATAGCTCTGCCAATGCAAAAAATTGCTGTTGTCTGTGGAGATGATCCAAATGGAATAGAAGCTATTGAAAAGGCAGTAAAAAATAACATAGCTTATGCGGTAATGGTTGGGGATGAAAAGGCAACAAAAAAACTTGCAGCTGAATTAGGTGTTGATGAATCATTATTTGAATATGTTGACGAACCTGACAGAAAGAAAGCTGCAGCAAAAGCTGTTTCTATTATAAATGATGGAAAAGCACAAATTATTATGAAAGGCTCTGTAGGTACGGATATATATGCAAAAGCAATACTGGATAAAGAAAATGGTTTAATGCCCCCAAAAGCTGTTATGACACATGTTACATTACTCGAGTCCGAAAACTATCCGAAGCTGCTCTTTCTCTCGGATGTCGCAATCCTTCCACAACCTACAATTGAACAGAAATCCCTGATGATTAAATACAGTGTTGAAGCAGCCAGGTATTTTGGTGTTGACCTTCCAAAAGTTGCTGTTCTGTCTTTTATTGAAAAAGTTAACCCAAAAATCCAATCAACTGTAGATGCAGCAATACTATCAAAAATGGCACAGCGGGGTCAGATAAAAGACTGTATTGTAGATGGTCCGCTTGCAATGGATATTGCAATAAACCCAAAATGTCTCAAAGGTAAAAAAATTAAATCTCCTGTCCAGGCTGAAGCTGATGTTCTCATCTTTCCCTCTCTTGAGACAGGAAATATATTTTATAAGAGCTTGATACATCTGGGAAGAGCAAAAGTTGCCGGTGTATTGGTTGGACCTTCATGCCCTGGTGTACTTGTTTCAAGAACAGATAGTGAGGAAATAAAATATTGGTCAATTGCCTTTGCTGTCTTTCTTTCTGCAAAAAGATCGGAGAATAAATAGATGAAAAGAGTAAAGATATTAGCTACAGGATCCTATCTTCCGGAAAAAATAGTTACAAATAAAGATTGGGAGGAAAAACTAGACACATCTGATGAGTGGATAACTACGAGAACAGGGATAAAAGAACGACATTTTTCATCAGATGATCAGGCTACATCCGATCTATGTATCGAGGCAGCAAAAAGAGCTTTTAAAACGACATCAATAAAACCGGAGGACATAGATCTCTGTATCGTAGGGACAATTACTCCCGATCATGCTTTCCCGTCAACCGCTTGCTTAATTCAAAATGCTCTCGGAATGAGAACTGTTCCGTCTTTTGACATATCAGCAGCTTGTACAGGATTCTTATATGCACTTGAAATTGCAAAAAATATGATCGAAAACAATTCAGTAAAATATGCACTTATATTTGGCGCTGAAACTCTTTCCAAAATCACTGATATAACTGATAGATCCAGTGCTGTTTTATTTGGAGACGGAGCAGGATGTGTAATACTCGGACCATCTGACGATGATACAGGTATCATTTCCAGTAATTTATATGCTGACGGAAGTTTGCAACACCTTCTTAAGCAGCCAGCCGGAGGATCCCGTAATCCAGCAACATTAGAAAGTGTTAGAAATTGGCAACATACAGTTCAAATGCAGGGAAATGAGACCTATAAACATGCTGTGTCAAAAATGGGACAGGCAGCAATAGATGTTTTAAAAAAAGTTGGACTTTCAGGTGAAGATGTCAATGTCTTCATACCTCATCAAGCTAATCTAAGGATCATGCAGTCCACAGCAAAAAGAGCAGGAGTTGCATTGGAAAAAGTCTATATAACAATTGACAAGTATGGAAATATGTCAGCAGCAACAATTCCTGTTGCCCTTGATGATGCTGTCAGAGACGGTACAATTAAAAAAAATAGTATTGTACTTTTCGATGCATTTGGAGGTGGACTAACCTGGGGTGCTATGGTGGTACGTTGGTAAACGATGACTTAGAAGTACTTCTGAATAAAATTGAACATCCTGCAAGGTACACAAATAACGAACTAAATACTTTTGATGATAAAAATGCCTTAATTGTACTGTCATATCCTGATGTATATGAAATAGGTATGTCAAATTTAGGCCTTCACATATTACGTCACGTTCTTATAAAAAACGGATTCTATGCTGATAGGGTCTATGCTCCGGGTGAAGACCTGGAAGCTGAATTGAGAAAAAATGATCTTCCTCTTTTTTCACTCGAATCAAGAAGACCTGTTAACGATTTTATTATATTTGGTATTTCAGTTGAATGTGAATTAAATATCTCCAATGTAATAAATTTAATAGATTTGAGCAAAATTCCCATAAACAGAGAAAAGAGATCAAAAAATGATCCTATTGTTTTAGGCGGTGGCAGCTCTGTTCTCAATCCGAAGCCATGGGAATATTTCTTTGATGCTTTAGTCATTGGAGAGGGAGAAAATATAATTTTACAAATCGCTGCTATTGCTGAAAAAATCAAAAAAGGAGAGCTTTCAAGAGAACATTCTCTTGTCGAAATGTCAGAAATACCAGGTGTTTATGTACCGGGTGTTACCAGGACACCTGTATTCTATCAGTATATTGAGAAACTATGTTTCAATGATTATCCTGAACCACCCATCATACCGTACATTCAATTAGTACAGGATAGACTTGCTGTAGAAATATCAAGAGGATGTTTCAGAAAATGTAGATTTTGCCAGGCAGGCAGTGTTATCACCGATGTAAGATATCGCAATGTAGAAGACGTAATTAAAATAATAAAAAGAGGAATAAAAAATACAGGATGGGAAGAAGTTTCTCTCCTCAGTTTGTCAATATGTGATCATCCTCAATTAGAAGAAATACTTTCTAAAATCTATCCGTTTTTGAAAAAGAACAATATTTCCCTTTCTTTACCTTCTCTTAGATTAGACCTTGTCAGTGAAAAAGTTCTGGAAATAGCAGGTAACTTAGGTCATAGAACACTTACACTTGCTCCTGAAACAGGATCTGAAAAATTAAGAAAGAGCATAGGGAAGACTATCACAGATGAGCAGATATTTCATTCTGTAGAAATTGCACAGAAATATGGTTTTTCCAGAATTAAGTTCTACTTCATGGTCGGCTTACCTGACGAAACTGAAGAAGATATAAAAGCTATTGGGGAGCTTGTAAAAAAGATATATAAAATTTTAATAAAGAAGAATTTCAGGATATCAATAGCACCTTTTATTCCGAAACCACATACTGCTTTCCAATCAGCCTGTCAGGCTTTACCCGAAGAAATTCTCAATAAATATAATATTATCAGAAATTCATTAAGAGGTTATCATTTTAAAAAAAGTTTTCAAAATCCATACCAGGCTTTAGTTGAAGGTCTCATTTCAAGAGGAGACAACACTATTTCAGCAGTTGCAGTAGATGTATTTGAATCTAAAGCAAGATTTGATCAATGGGAAGATAAATTCAATTTTGAACTATGGAGAAAAAGTTTAATAAAAAACAGGATTGATATCGAAAAAGAAATACAAAACTCAGAAAACATCTCAGACAGATGGAGTAATATAAAAAAAGGTATTAATAAAAAACAAGCGATTCCTGAAAAATCAAAAATATCCTCAGGGCTTAGCACCTGTCATGTAGATATTCGTACCGAGGAAGAAAGCTCTTATTACTATAGAATAAAATATTCAAGACTCGACTCTATCAAATTTATCTCTCATCTCGATATTACAAGATCAATAATACGGTCATTGAGAAGGGCAGGAATAAATATTGCACATTCAAAAGGAAAGAGACCAAAACCTATCGTATCTTTTGGCCCTCCCCTTCCTGTAGGAGTAATATCTCATTGTGAAATTATTGATTTTAAATCTGTAGAAAAAATAAAAGGAGATTTGATAAATCTGCTTTCCCCTTATTTTCCTTCAAGTTTAAAACCTATTTCATATGAATTGTTCCTTTATAAACCTGTTCCTGTTACTTCAATCCTTTCCGGAATGATATACCGTATATACAATGTTTTGCCTGATGAATGTATTTTAAAAAAAATAAATTCAGGTTATGATATTTTAATTAAAAGAAAAAGAAAAAATAAAATAAAACTGATAAATATAACAAAATTTATAGAAAAAATTGAAAAAGATTCAAAAGATATTGAAATACATATTAAGATGATGCCTGAAGGATCTGCAAGACTTGGTGAAATTGAGAAAGTACTTAATATAAAAGGAATATATAAAAGAGAAAGAATAGAAATTAAATTGAGGAAATGATGAATAATAAAGGTATTTATATAACTTCTACAGGTAATGAATTGAGAATCGCCATGATGGAATCCGGAAGACTCGCTGAATTACTCGTAGAAGGTATAGATAAAACGAAAGTTGTCGGAGATATTTATAAAGGAATTGTCACGCAGGTCAACATTGGATTGGATGCAGCTTTTGTCGACATAGGTTTGGAAAAAGCAGCTTTTCTTCCTCTTTCGGAAGTAAAGGACAAGTTTGTGGATTTTGGAGATCAAACTGTTGATAATCATCTAAAATTAGAAAAAGACCAGGAGATATTCATTCAGATAACCAAATCACCTTTAGGAAAAAAAGGTCCCAGAGCAACAACTTATACTTCAATCCCCGGAAGATATATCGTATTCATGCCTGGAAGAAGAATTGTCGGTATATCGAGAAAAATTAAAAACAGGGATGAGAAAAACAGACTTAGAAAAATAGGAAATAATCTGAAGACTGACAAATACGGAATGATAATGAGAACAGAAGCAAAATATCAGGACGCAGATCATCTATGTGAAGACTTTAACCATCTTAAAGAAATCTGGGTTGAAATAGAAAAAAAATCAAAGACCAAACCTGCCCCCTGCCTTCTCCACAAGGAAGAAGAACCCGTTTTGAAAATAATCAGGGATCTTTTTACCAGTTCCATAGACGAAGTAGTAACAGATAGTAAAAATGTTCTAAAAAAGATAAATGTGTATATATCAAGAAAAAAAGGACTTAAAAATTTAAAAAGTAAAATAAAATTATACAAAGATGAAATCCCTATTTTCGAATCTTTTGGAATTGAGAACGAGATAGCCAAACTTTTCACTCCTGTAGTTAAATTACAATCAGGAGCTTATATAGTCATTGAAGAAACCGAAGCTCTCATATCTATAGATGTCAACAGTGGAAAAGCTTCAACAAGTTCCTCACCGGAAGAGATGGCATTTAAAACAAATCAGGAAGCAGCCAGGGAAATTGCCCGTCAACTGAGATTAAGAAATACCGGAGGTTTGATAGTAATTGATTTTATAGATATGCAGAAACAAGATCATAAAAAGACGATAAAATCTATACTGGACAGGGAATTAACAAAAGACAAAGCTAATTTTATCACTTCTCAAATAAGTGACTTTGGTCTTCTTGAGATGACAAGGAAAAGAACCGGCCCATCAATACTAAAAAATCTTCAGAAATATTGCCCTCTATGTAGTTCTTCAGGTTATCTTTTTTCCGACCATTTTATTTCTTCCTCCCTCCAGAGATGGTTGAGAAATATCTCTGAAAAGATAATATCGAAAACCATTCAAATTAGATGCAGTAAAGAACTCTCTTTATTTCTCTCTGCCCACCTTGACCAATTCTTTCATAAGTTGTCTAAATCTAAGAATATCAGTATTGAGGTTGTTCATGATAAAAATCTTTTTGGAGATAAAATTCAAGTCTGGTGTGTAAATGATAATCAGAATATTACAAACTGGGAAGGAGGGATCTTACCTAAAAAAGATCCGGCACATTAATACGTTTTTCTGTATAAATTCTGTTTAATTTACATGTTTCTCGAATTTAGTTGTATCGACCTTAAGTATTTATGCATATAGACATTTAAAAAGCTCTATTTGAAAATTCTATTTTAATCTTTGATATTATTGTTACAAATAATTTTAGACTTTATTAATATTTAATTGACTAATTGTGTTCTATTAAAGAATTTTAAAGCATTCTATCCAGTAGTCAGAAATATATCCTTTTTCATTGTCTTTAATTTTTTTTCTCAATTCCTCAATCAATTCAATTTCATGAATATGCTCTCCACCCTCAGCTATGACTTCACTTTCCCATTTTTCCAAATATTCCTCGTCAATTTTCAGTTCTCTGAGAACACCTACTAAAGTTATTTCCAGACCATTCAAACTGTCATCAAAAACACTGATGTATTCACTTGTTTTAACATGTATTTCATTTACCTGCATACTATCTGTTAAATTTAACTTTTTACCATCATGTCTGCAAACATGATCGACAATTCCATTCACAGCAATTGTGGAATCAACATATCCTTCAATCCCTGACATAAGTTCGTCCAAACTTAAAATTTCAAATGTTATTTCATTATCAATTTCAACATGTTCTGAAAAAACACTGCTTGATGAAATGAAAAGAATAGAAATAATTATGAAAAAATAGTATCTGTTCATCCTTCCTCCAATTAAAATTATTTATCTACTTGATATTACATATTACTTTTTTAAATTTACAGCAAAAGGAGCAGAAATGAAAGACATCTCTAAATACATAAATGAGCAGAAAGATAATATGATTTCCAGTCTCATTGAGCTTATAAATATACCCAGCGTTCAGGGTGAACCTTCTGCAGGAGCACCTTACGGTGTGGAAGTGAGAAGAGCTCTTGATTATGCAGTCTCTCTTGGAGATCAACTTGGGCTAAAAACATTTTTGAAAGACGGATATTACGGCTGGGTGGAAATTGGTAAGGGGAAGCCTCTCGGTGCAATACTTGTACATCTTGATGTAGTTCCTGCAGGTGAAAACTGGACTCATCCTCCCTTTGAAGGAAGTATATCTGATGGAAAAATATTCGGAAGAGGAACAGAGGACAATAAAGGACCCGCTGTTGCTTCGATCTTTGCACTTGCATCAATTCAAAATTCTGATATCCGGTTAAAAGGAAGAATTAGAGTAATACTCGGAACTAATGAAGAAACAGGTTGGGGAGGGGTGGAATACTATAAAAAATATGATGAAATACCTGGTTATGGTTTTACACCTGATGCTCAATTTCCGTTGATATATGCTGAAAAAGAGGTTATACGGGTAAATTTTTCAACTGAATTCAAATCAGATATCATTCTCTCGATTAAAGGAGGAAGTGCAGTTAACATGGTTCCTGATAAAGTTGAAACGGTATTAAAAGAAAATCACAATATTTCCGAAATTGAAAAAGTTATTAAAAGATTAAAGTGTAAAGCAAACATGTCAAAGGTAAATGAGGAAATAACTTTAACAACATTCGGCACATCAGCTCATGCCAGCAGACCTGAAAATGGAATAAATGCAATTACATGTCTTGTAGAAATATTAAATAATTTTATTCCGAAACATGATTCATTGTACAAATTCATATCCTTCTACAATAAAAAGATAAATGATGAAATTAACGGTATGTCACTTGGGATAGATTTTGAGGATTTTTCCGGAAAACTGACATTTAATCCTGGAATTATAGAAACAACAGAAGGTGAACTGAAACTCCAGGTTGATATTAGATCTCCTGTGACGATCGATCCTGACACTGTAGTTGATAAAATCAGAACTAATACTCCTTATTATATTGATGTTAAAAAGGAAAAAGGGATCAAAGGACTTCATGTTCCTCAGGACTCAAAATTAGTGCAGACTTTGCTTAAATCCTATAGAAATATTACTGGTGATAATACCCCCCCTTTATCAATCGGTGGGGGTACTTATGCAAGAGCATTTGAAAATACTGTTGCTTATGGAATTATTTTCCCCGGGAAGGAAATGCTTGCACACCAAAAAGATGAATACATTAAAATTACTGATCTTCTTAAAATAACAGAGATCATCTCTGAATCTGCTGTTTCATTGGATGAGGTAATGTAGTAAAATAAATATTCAAGCTTTATATTTCACAGACATGTCAAGACCTTCCGGTGTACCCAGGTCAAGCCAGAATGTTTTGTCATGCCTGTAGGCTTTTATATTACGGTATTTACTTATCTCTAAATAAGCATCAATTATTGAAAATTCATCTTTATCTTTCATGTATTTAAATATTTCAGGATCAATAACATGCATGCCGCTGAAAGCAAGTTCTCTGTACATTGAACTTGGTTCCCTTGAAAGTATTTTCTCTCCTTTATGTTCATCTTTCCAACCGCATAAATAATTTTCATCGTCAAAAATTAACTGTCGTGAAGTTTTACGTTTTTTTACAGCAAGTGTAGCCAGAGCATCAGACTGACAGTGTGCCTGATAAAATTTCAACAGATTAATATTTGAAAAAACATCCACATTATGAACAAGAAACGGCTGGGCATCATTGAAAAACCATGCTGTTTTTTTTATTCCTCCTCCTGTACCGAGGAGTTTCCCTCTTTCATCGGAAGTTGTAATTTCTATCCCAAAACATTCTTTAGAATTGAGAAAATGCATAATTTTCCCCGGGAAATGATGTAAATTTACTATTATTCTATCAAATCCGAAATAAATCAGTCTTCTGATAACAAGTTCAATCATCGGTATCCCATTTACCTGTACAAGAGCTTTTGGAATATTCTTGGTTAGAGGACGTAGTCGAATACCAAGACCTGCTGCAAGTATCATAGCTTTCATGTTTTTTGAATATCTCCTATCTCATGATGATATATATTAACAGAAATATTATATTTCGCTTTTAAATGATGAGTAAGTTTTTCAGAACAGTAAACCGATCTATGCTGTCCTCCTGTACATCCAAAACTTACCATTAAATTACTAAAACCTCTTTTCAAATAATTCTCAACAGCTTCATCTATTAAGGCAAAAACATTTTCCAAAAATCTCATCACTTTATCATCTTTACTAAAAAATTCTACAACTTCTTCTTCAAGTCCTGTGAGCTTTTTATATTTATCAAATTTACCCGGATTTCTAAGGAATCTGCAGTCAAATACAAAACCTCCTCCATTTCCTGCTCGGTCTTCAGGTATATTATTTTTATATGAAAAACTATTTATACTGACATTAATT
>CBDUTX010000049.1:0-10247 GCA_965370235.1 uncultured Desulfuromonadaceae bacterium
ATAGTTGTTACTATTTTATATACATTGATGATTTTCATTTAAAAACTTTAGCTTCAATTGCAACTCTGGTACATCAAAAAGACTTTGAAAAAAAATGGCTCTCTGCTGAGAATATTTATTATTTAAGAGATATGGTTTTGTTAAGTAAAAGAATGAGATTTTTTTAACAGGTAACAACTTTTTACAATATAAAACTATTATTATTTCTTTTATCAAATATCAGAATATTCAGTATAAGAAATAATAAAGCTGTCTCCGATACCATATCGGAGACAGCTGAACTAATCGATAATTTTAAATAATTATTCTGTATTAATGAAAATCAATTATTCAAAATAAATACTTATAGAATATATTATTCACCCTATATTTATTCTGCTTTCTGATCTGTATAAACAAGCCAGAGAGCATGTATCATCCCGGGAAAACCAAATAATATTGTGGCAATAATATTAATATAAAAGTGTTTGGTTACTCCTACCTGAAGATATGCGGCTACTGGTGGTATAAATATAGCCAGAATAAATTTAAGTGTTTTGTTATCCATCTTCTTCCTCCTTTATTAATTAAAACTTACAAATTTTTTAGATTAAAATTCTTAATTATTTTAATCTAATATTATTACACTAATATAAAACATATATTATGTAGAAATTTCTTTAAGGAATCAAGCAATATTATAATTTTTAATAAATAAATTTACTCTTAAAATTTTCTATAAATATCAACTCTGGGCACAAAAATAATTATTTAGTTATAACTGTTTAATATCTCAAATACCCTATCATCATTTTCAAGAGGTTCTACCCTGAAAAAAATAAATAATAGATGATCTTTCTGCAAATAATATATAGGATTTCTCATCTTCTAACTCGGTTTCTATTTCGAACCATCAAGTACAATAGACAAATATCCTTTTATAACACCATTTTTACTATAGATATTGAAGTATTTAATAAATTTTGCTTATGAGAACCATAACATTTATTGAGAAAAAATACTGGTTTGAAATCAGGATCATTGAAAATAATAGAAATTATTTCAAAATTTACCCCTCCACCTTAAAGACATTAAATTTCAAAGGGTAACTTCATCCATCCATATTTATCCGGATCCACATCACCTCCCATTTCAATGTAAGCAGATTCTACATTTAATACATGACAGAATTTATTTTCATCATGATTTCTAAAATTGATATTTTCACAGATATCAACACTTTCATCAATAGATTTACCAACTGAAAGACATTCCTTGACTTTATCTTCCAAATTCATTAAATATTCCAAATCCATTTCAATCCTATTTTTAATTTCTTCCTCTGTTATAGCAGGATTTCCATGCCCCGGTACAAGTTTATCTACCTTAAACGAAGCTATCCTTTCAAGCGTGTTTTTATATGAATACAAACTGTTCATAATATATGGAATCTCTACATCACTCAGCATATCCCCTGCCCAGAGAAAATTCCTTTTAGGAATATATATCACCAATTGATCTTCTGAATGCCCCGGAGTATATATCAGTTTAAAGCTTAAGTTGCCCAACTGAAGTCTTAAGCTATTATTAAATGTAGTACCTGGTTCAGGTAGAAGGAAAGTATTATTTCTTACTATTCCATGCTTCTTTTCCCAAGCATCAATCTGATCAATTATAAAACTTTTATACTTACCTTTTGTTGCATTTAAATAATTCTCATGTGCAATAACTTCAACACCAGGAAATCTCTCCACTCCCAGAAGATGGTCCCAATGACTGTGTGTAATAATAATTGCATCTATTGTATAATCACCTCTATTGACAGTTTTTTCAATTTCATCTAAATCACATGGAAGAACACCTGGATCTATCAGAATACACTTATTTTCATTAACAATGATTCCGATATTTGTTGAAAATACATCACTCTGCCCCATAAGAATATTATCTGCAATTTCCTCTATTTCTCTTTTCATAAAAATAACCTCCGATAAAATTGACAATTTTTACTTCTTCTCTATTTGGATGAGCAACAGTGAGTACAATCAATTTATCATAAATAGGAGCGAGGAGATTAAAAATTAATTTTCTACTTGAATATCTAAATCTTTTCATTTTCATCAAATTCGAATCATTATAATTAAAAAATAATAATAATCATAGAAAGATAATAACGAAAATAATAAAACTTTTCCTCTTCCAGCAGATTTCCATAGACAGTGAAACACCTGGATAACCAACGCAGAACAAATATTCTGTGGAGAACTTGAAAGTTAAAACCTACTAACAGAAAGTAAGGATAAAACTATAGCAATAGCATGTATCAGATGAGGTGCTCCACTGACAATAGACTGTGAAACACCAAAAAATGTTAAATGCTCCTACTGTGACACACTTCAGTACCTGCCAGACACATTGTCGATATCCCTTCATTCTGCTAAAAAAAGCAAATATGGTATCTCAGATTGAATTGGAAAAAAGAAAAATATTAACTAAATTCCAGGTTTTTCTCCTGAAAAACATTATTATCACTTAGATATTTCTTCAGTATTTCATGTGGTTTATTATGTTTTTTTAATATTTCTATGGTGAAATATATCTTTTTACCAAAATCAGTTTTGTTCTTTAAATGAAGACAAAAAAGACCCGAATGATAGAAAAAATAACTTCTTTTAAATTTATAAATATTTTCAAGATGTATTTGAATTCTATTTCCTCGATCTTCTGCAAAAATTTTACCATTTTCTATGTACAAATGTTTTAAAAATAGAAATTTTTTCAAAAAAAGAAAATATATTACAGGAATACAACAAATTAATGTCGTTAACATCAATACTTTATATTCAAAATCCGCTATTACAATTTCAATGGATATGATGCAAAAGCAAATTAATAAAAAAAATGATGTAACGTACTTATTAATAAAATAAGTACTTCTATTTGAAAGATAAATTTTATCATTATAATTTTCTGCTTTCATTATCTTAATTCAAAACTTTATTCAATAGATTAAATTTAATTTCGCTGAAAGTATTTACAATTCCATAAGTTTTTTTTCAAAGTCTTCGACTATGTAGTTTTTTCCCTTCTGAATTATTTTATGTCCTTCTTTTTTCAATTTCTCCATCTGATTATCTACACCACCCGGATATTTCGGATTTAATTCACCTTTTGATTTAAGAGTACGCCAGTAAGGAGTTATTCTCTTTTTTCCATGTTCTCTTTCCTCTTCTGCAGCTCTTGAAACAATTAATACAAATATTCCGGTTGTTACAGGACATCCAATTGTCGCATTATGTTTCTTTGCAAGAAATTCTCTTATTCTGTTAATTGTTATCAATTTGCCCTTTGTAACTTTTTTCATTATCTCATCAACTTCCTTTGGAGCAGGTATAACAATCGAACCTCCTCCCCACTTTCTACTCATCTTCTCAGTTATCTGTTCTACTTTAGGGAGATCTCTACTGTCAGCCAGTTTTTCTTTCCAGGATTTTTTATTTCTCATATTCTTTCTTCCTTATATAAAATTATTTTTTATATATAGACAATACTATATTAATCACAAATCCTTAATTTGAGAATTAAAACTGAACTTAGTAAGTACATTTAAAATGTCAATAGCTTCAAATCAAATCATAGGTTCAATAGGAAAAACACCAGGAAATTTCTCTTCAAGAAGTGAATTTAAAGTATAAAGAGCAAATACTCATCAGAGATATCATATGTAGGACTTATTATCCTGTTAATAAATGTATGTTCCATAAGAAATTATTGCTTATGAATATTTTTGAATATCCCAGGTTACTCTGAAAATAAAAAAATAAATTATTTCAATATTTTATCACAAATAAATGGAATATTCTTTTGATTTTATGAATATAATATATAAATATTTTCTTTAGGAGGTAAATATGTTATTTGAACATTTTAAAAAATTAAGTGTTTTTTTCTGTATCCTTTTCATTTTTTCATCAATTTTATCTTCTCAATCGATATCTCAGTATATGGAACAGATGCAAGATCAGATATATTCATATGACCTTGACCAATACATGCAATCCGATGGTGAAGCATGTAGTATTATGGATCCAGACTGTTATAAAGATGTTAAACCGGAACACTTCACAACTACTGATGGAAAAACCGGATGGGTAATTATCCTCCCGGAAGGGCTTCCTTTAGCTACACCGGCTTATGATGATGGACTGATATTTTTAGGAGGTGGTTTCGGATCTTATTCATTCTATGCAATTGATGCAAAAACAGGTGAAATAGCATGGGCAGTAAACACCGGTGATGATGGACCAACAGCAGCGGTTGTAAAAAACGGGATTGTCGTGTTCAACACTGAATCCTGTATTATATATGCTTTAAGAGCACGAAATGGAAGAGACATCTGGCATCACTGGTTAGGTGATCCTTTGATGAGCCAGCCAGCAATTTCAGGAAGAAGAGTATATATGGCTTATCCTGGTGACAGAACACATATACTGATCTGTCTTGATCTTTTCACCGGTGAGACATATTGGAAAAAACCGATCAAATCAGACATTATTTCAGCTCCGGTCATCGATGGAGAAGAAGTATATCTCGCTACTTTTGATGGAATGATCTACTGTTATTCTGCTGAATCTGGTGAAGAGTTATGGAAAGAAAATTACAATGCAACTTCTGCACCATGGTTATTTGAAGGTGATGTCTTCACAAGTTTAAGACAGAACGAAAAGGTTTTCGATGAAGAAGGTGTCATGTTTGAACAGAGATATGAGGGGATAGCAAGACTCAACAGAGAAACAGGACTTCAGGAAAACGAAAGGTTATTCAATTACCAGCAAGCTCATTACCTTCATGCTGACAGAGAATCCAGATGGGCACTGGAACAACAGGCATATGATGCTGATGTAGGTTTCAGTACTGCTCCAGTGACTGCTAAATTGGTAGCAGCAGAAGAAAATGTAGGTGTTTGGTCTGTTTCAGGTGCATGGTCTTATCAGGGTTCGCGTCCGGTTATATATGATGGTGATTGTTTCAATTCCCAGGGTAATACATTACAAAGACTTGATCCTGATGATGGAACCATACTGTGGAAATGGGAATATACAGATTCATCTGATTATGGAAGAGCTTTGACTCCTCCTTCAATTGTTGATGGTCATATATTTGTTGGCAGTAATAATGGGGACATAATCTGTTTAAACGCTAATGACGGTGATATTATATGGGAATACAATTGCGGGGAACCTATTTTATTTCAACCTGTTATTATGGATGGATTGGTACTATGGGCAACTGCAACAGGAAAAGTATTCTGTATTGATACAGGTGATAAAGATCTGACAGGTTGGGCTATGTGGGGTGGAAATGCATCTCATAATGGCTGGGTAGAATAGCTCAGGATTAACTTTTGTATCGGACAGGTCACGACCTGTCCCTACATATTTTGTTTATTTTTTGATTACTTATTAATTTTTTGTATATTATCTTATTATATTTAATTCTACATCTTCCACTGTATTCTATTCTTCATATTTCTCTCTGTGTTTTTCCGTGTTCTTCTGTGGCAAAAACTCTTTCATTGGATGGGTGGAATTTGACATTGTTCATTGCTCGATGACATCAAGACTGTTAAAGCCTGTCTTCATGATTATTTTTCTTAAAACCGGATTAAAAATAAAATTAGATTTCAAGTTCTTAAATAAAATGTTTATAGCTAATTTTTTTGTCCTGTTCCTGTACTGCTTTTCAAATTTGAATTGTCTGCTGTTCAGTGTTTCAGAGAGCATTAAAGCAGTTTTAAAAGCATAACTTAATCCTTCTGCAGAGCTGGGGCTGATAAAACCTGCAGCTTCACCGATCAGAACAACACCTTTTGATCCGGTTGACAATTGGTTTATATTCAAAGGTCTTGATATCAATGCTCCTTCTCTTTTATAAGTCTTTCCAATATTAAATCCATAATCGGAAAGTTTCTTCTTGAAAATATTGAATTTATATACTGTCCTGTCTCCTGGCTGCAGAGCAATTCCAATAATGAGAAAATCTTCTTTGGGAATTGTCCAGCCATAAAAATCTGTTATTTCGGAATCAAAAACAGATGAAAAATAGGGCATTTTCTTTTCTGATTTAACCCATTCCTGAACAGCAATATATGATTTAGGAAATGGTTTTGAATTATTTAAAAGAGAACGGACTCTCGAAGCTGAACCATCAGCACCTACAATGATTCTTGATTTTTCTATAAAAAATCGTCCTTTTTTTCTCAATTTTAAAATGAAAAAATCTCTTTCTTTAATAAAATATCGAAATTCACAACCAAGTCTCAGATCAACACAATCAGGTAACAGAGATAACAACCAGATATCAAATTTATGCCTGTTCATATTTATATAGAACCTTTGATAAAATTTTTCAATATTCTGCTGAAAGTCAATTGAACGAACTACAAAAAGCTGTGGTTCTACCAAAACACTTTTAGGTAAACCAAGACCCAATTTTGACAGCATAGTCTGAGCATCAGGAGCAAGAAGACCCCCACAGCATTTGCTCGAATATACTTTTTCGGGAAGTTCCAGCATTTTTCTTTTATCAACTAACAGAACTCTATATTTTTTTCCTATTAATCTTGCCAATGTAGAACCTGACGGTCCTGCTCCTATAATAGCAAAATCGTACATCAAAAATCTATATCCTTGTTAAATTCAGTTTATTATAATTATAAATAATTATTAAAAAAAAGAAGATGGTATAAAATCCATCTTCTTTTTTTGATATTTGAAATGTTAACAGTAATAAACTTATAACATTTCCAGAGACGAACTACTTACAATGATCAACATATAGTATGTTAATCGAGTAAAGAAATTTCTTTAATATTTTAAAAAAAAAATTATTTCTTAATAATCCCTATCTCTTCTCTGTGGTCTATCTGTTTTGGGACGAGCTTTGTTGACTTTTAAATTTCTTCCATCAACCATTTCTCCGTTTAATTTGTTTATTGCTTCTTCACCATGAGAATCCTCAGGCATATCAACAAAACCAAATCCTTTGGATCTTCCCGTGAACTTGTCCCTAACGATTTTTACGGATGATACTTCACCGTACTTCTCGAAATGTCCACGCAAATCATCTTCGCTTACGTCGTAGGACAGATTACCTACATAAATATTCATAAACCCTCCATGTGATTTTGTGTCATATCTCAACAATGATCAAGTTCCTAACTAACGACACAAAATTAAGAACTGAAAGCTGAATGTTCAGCAATTTTATTTTAACAATTTACATTATTCGCTTAATTGAGTCAAACTATTTTTCACGTTCATAAGGCCAGGCAACTAACCCTCCTTCCATGATTTTTACATTCTTCCATCCATTTCCATTTAATATAAGAGCAGCTTCATACCCACGTAATGATATCTTACAAAAACAGATAATCTCCTTATCCTTATCTTCAGGAAGTTCATCAAGCCTTTTACGCAAAGCTCCAAGAGGGATGAGAACTTCTCCTATACCAAGACGCATAACTTCATATTCATTTGGTCCGCGAGCATCAAGTAGAAATGGCTTGTCAGTACCCTTCATTTTTTCAAACACCTCTTTTGAAGATATTCCAATCATTCTGCCTTTTAATTTATTCTGCATAATATGTGATGAGGCTATAAAGTGATCGATTGCAAGAGAAAATGGTGGGGCATAAGGAAGATCAGAATAAGCCAGCTCATCAACTGTAAGATTGCCCTTTATTGCCATTGCAGCAATTGCAATTTGTTTACTGACATCCCCTGGTCCAACACATTGATAACCAAGAAGTTTATTATTTTTACTGTCAACCAGCATCTTACTTATAAGTAATTTAGCTCCCATGAAACCTGGTCTGTCCGGACTTGCATTAATAACTGTTTCAATATTTTTCATCTCTAATTTCTTTGTAACAATCTCTGATAAACCAGTTGAACCGGCTGTATAGTCAAATATTTTACATATCCCTGTCTGTAGTGTTCCGGGAAAAACAGTTTTATTCCCGATCATTGCATTTTCCCCGGCAACTCGACCCTGAATGTTTGCAAGATCACCAAGCGGTGCCAATACTTTTTTCCCGGTTATTAAATTAACCAATTCAACACAATCCCCTGCTGCATATATATCATTATCTGAAGTCTGCATATATTTATTAACTTCAATTCCTTTTAGTTTTCCGATTTTAAGTCCGGCTTTTTCTGCTAATTCAATGTTTGGTTGAACTCCAATTGCTATTACTGCTAATTCACAGGGAAGTTCTGTTCCATTTTGCAATTTAACACCGGTCAACTTACCATTCTCTCCAAGAAATCCTGCAATGCCATTATTTGTTATCACATGAACTTTTTTGTTTTTTAAATATTTTTCAACGATTTTTGCAAGCTCCCAGTCTAAAAATGTAAGTATCTGAGGAAGGAGTTCAACAATTGTTACATCAATACCTGCAAGCTGCAGAGCTTCACATGTTTCTATTCCAATTAAACCTCCACCAACAATAATAGCTTTACTTATTTTCTTATCATCCCTTATCTTCCGGAGATAATCTGCATCACGCATTGAAAGAAGAGTTGTTATACCTTCAAGATCAGTTCCAGGAACTGGAGGTATTTTAGCTTTGGAACCTGTACAAATTATCAGTTTATCATAGTTTAATATATCTTTATCTCCGGTTTTCAGGTCTTTGGAGGTTACAGTATGATTTTTTCTGTCAATATCAATGACTTCAGTTTCAGTTCGAGCAATAATATTCTTTGCATTGAGAAAAAATTTCGGATCTCTCGTAACACCTGTTGGTGTACAGAGAAGTTTATTCCTGTCATCAAAAAAACCCCCAACATAATATGGATATCCGCATGATGCCATTGAAAGATCAGCGTCTTTCTGGATAATAGTAATATCGGCATCCTGGTCTATCCTTCTCGCTTTAGCTGCCGCCTTAGGTCCTGCTGCAGAACCGCCAACAACAATCAGTCTTTTCTTACCCATGCTCTCCTCCATTTTCTCAGTTTAAAATTTTTAAATTATTATTCTGTACATGCAGACTTTCTAATATAAAACATAGCTTAAAATTTCCCTGTTTAATAAACATTCCTACCAATTTGGAAAAGGTTTATGCAGCCATATATCAACAACTCTATCACGTTCATCTTCAAGAGTAGGACTATCTGCTGATAGATTTTGTAGTTTTTTTTCAAGGGTCTTTAACTTAAGTGAAAAGATAACTATTAAAACAGCAGGAATCAATATAAAAACAAAATCAACAATATTTAAAATTTTTATAAAATAACCTATAAAATACAGAATCCACGAACCCCCTAAAAATACAATGTTAGCAAGTGCAGCATACATATTTTCTTTGACCAGCTTTTTAAATTCTTCCATATCCAGATCATTTTGTATCCTGCTAACTAAATTTAAAAAATTAGTGAACTTTCTGATAAAAATAAGACAGTAAACTAATCCGGTTAATTGTAAAACAATAATAACAGTTAAAAAATAATAATTCATATAATTCCAATAAAAAAAAATTCACTTTGAAAATAATACTACATATTTATTTTCAATGATGATTTTAACTTATTTTCATAAAAATACCAGGTTTAATCTGTTGTTTTTACAACAGTTTTGTAGCTTCTGTCGGTCGTGGGACTTTAACCACAAGAACCCTTAGTACTTCATCACTTTCATTGTACCAGCAATGTAAAATGTTTGCAGGGCTTTCAATTAATGTATCCTGTTTAACTTCTTTTTTCTCTTCTCCAATTTCCACAATTCCGTTACCCTCGATAACATAGAAAAAAACATCGACCGGTGTAATATGTCTCTTCATGGATTCACCGGGATTTAAAGCAATATGGATCGCCTGTGCATTTTCAGTATCATATATTTTGGTAGCTAAAATATTATGAGGATTTTTTGTACTTTCTGCTTCATCAATTTTGATAATTTTCATAATTTCTCCTTTACTATTACACTTTTTTATATTCAAGTAAACACAGATGTCCTTTAACTGAACTTAGGTTTAATCCCAATTAACAGTGCAACAGTGATAACAAAACCATTTCCAAGAAGACATCTGTAATTTTTCTAAGAACTGTTGTAACAGGTTCACATGATTCCTAAATTTCTTTTAATCAGAAATGTTAATCTGCATCAATATCAAGAATTTTTGCATCTACCCAGTATATATTTCCATCACTGAGAAAAAAAAGATATTTTCCATCCGGTGACAGACTAGGAAATCTGGCAGA